>CACNSW010000013.1 GCA_902623185.1 uncultured SAR116 cluster alpha proteobacterium | reverse complement strand
GTCCGGTGAGGGCTGGGTCCTAAATGGATCGAAGCATTTCATTTCTGATGGCTTGTTTTCCGATTTTTTTGTTGTGACAGCAGTTACCGATCCGACGGCTGGCGTTCACGGTATCTCTACCTTCATCGTAGAAAAGGGAATGACGGGTTTCACCATTGGACGTGATCAGCCAATGATGGGACTGCGCGGCACCTCGCATGTTGAAATGCAATTTGAGAATGTTGGTCTTTCCAGCGATCATCTGCTTGGCTCTGAGGGGCAGGGGTTGAAACTCGCCTTCGCGACCCTTGGCCGTGTCCGTCTTGCGCAGGTGGTTGCACGAAGCATTGGCAAAGCCACACTGGTGATGGATCAATGCCTAGATTATGCTCGTGAAAGGCGGCAATTTGGCGCGCCAATCGGTGATTTTCAGATGATTCAACAGATGTTGGCGGACTCGGCCATGGAGATCAATGGAACTCGTCTTGCACTCTGGCACACGGCGAGCCGGGTTGATGCGGGCGAAGAGGTGCGAGGCAGCATTTCCATGCTGAAGGTACAGGCAGCCGAAATGCTGGGCCATGTTGTTGACCGCGCCGTGCAAATCTTTGGCGGGGCCGGCTATTGCCGCGATTTGCCGATCGAGCGCTATTATCGAGATGCCCGCATCTATCGGATCTATGATGGCACCTCGGAAATCCATCGGGCGGTGTTGGCGAAACAGATGATCCGCGGTGACACCTCGGTCTACGATATCTATGGGTGAGTGAAATGGGAAAAACGCAATTCCTGTCTGCTGATGATGCAGTGGCAATTATTGGGGACGAGTCTGTTGTCGGCCTTGTAGGCGGAGGCGGGGGTTTGGTGGAGGCGACTCTGCTACATGAAGCGGTCGAACGGCGTTTTTTGAAAACCGGCCATCCACGTAATCTGACCTGCATTCATGCTCTGGGTATAGGTGATCGACATGAACGGGGCATGAACCGGTTTGCCCACAAGGGTATGACTAGCAGGGTGATTGGTGGTCATTGGGTCTGGTCGCCACGCATGCAACAGATGGCCCGTGACAACGACATAGAAGCCTATGTTTTACCCGGTGGCGTGATTATGCAATTGATGCGTGAGGTTGCTGCGGGTCGGCCTGGATTGATCACGCATGTTGGTCTTGGCACCTTCGTTGATCCAAGATTTGAGGGAGGCCGGATGAATGAAGGTGCGAAGGCCAAGCTGACCGAGGTAATTACGATTGATGGCAAGGATTACCTGCGATATCTTCCCATAGCTGTTTCGGTGGCCCTGCTGCGTGGCAGTTATGCCGATGAGGATGGCAATATTTCGCTTGAGGAGGAGCCGGCAAATCTCGACATCTATGCGATGGCAGCTGCAGCGCATAACAGTGGTGGCAAAGTGATTTTCCAGGTCAAGGGCCGGGTTCCGAGCAATAGCATGAAAGCGCGAGAGGTTAGGATCCCTTCTGCACTGGTTGATGCAGTAGTGATTGATGAACGCCAGCAACAGGGCTATGAGCTTGTCTATGATGCCGCAGTTTCAGGCGAGCAGTTCAGGCACGATCTTGATGCGCAGGCCGTGCAGTTCTCGCCCCGACTGGTCATCGCCAAACGCGCCCGGCAGGAATTGATCGATGATGCTGTGATCAATTTTGGCTTTGGCATTCCGGATCAGGTGGCAAAATTGATTGCCAGAGATGGCATGTCTGATCGCTATTATCAGACGATCGAACATGGCACCTATGGGGGCCGTCTGATGGATGGTGATCTGTTTGGGTATGCGATGAATCCGAGCTGTATGATTGATGGCCCGTCACAATTCGATTTCTATTCGGGTGGTGGACTAGATATCGCTTTTCTTGGGTTTGGTGAGATTGACTCTGCTGGCAATGTCAATGTCTCGAAGCTGGCAGGTAATACGGTTGGGCCAGGTGGCTTTATCGACATTGCCCAGAACGCCCATACGGTAATTTTTTGTGGCACTTTCGACACTGGCGGAACGCAGCTGGAAATCGGTCAGGGGCGTCTGGAGATTTTGATACATGGCCGGATCGCCAAGCTTGTGAAGCAGGTTGATCAAATCACTTTTTCTGGTGTCCAGGCACTTGCCCAGGGTCAGCGGGTAATCTATGTGACCGAGCGCGCCGTTTTTGAACTGACCAGCGAAGGGGTCAGCTTAATTGAAATTGCTCCCGGTGTCGATCTGGAACGCGACATTCTCGACCGGATGGGGTTTGTGCCACATATTTCTAGGGTGCCGCATATAATGGATGAATTGTTGTTTACGGATGTTGAGGGAGAGACCTGATGGACAAGGTCCGGGTTGGTTTAATAGGCGCTGGCTTGATGGGTGTCCGACATATGAAGGCGATGGAGGAAGTGCCAGAGATCGCCCTTGTCGCCATAGCGGACCCCTCTCCAATTGCAGTCAAGGTTGGAGCGCCGCAGAATATTCCCATATACCCCGATGCCGGCGCCATGTTGGCGCGGTGCGTTCTTGATGCGGTAATTATCGCGACACCAACAGAGCGTCATCATCAGGACATAATGATGGCGCTTGAAGCGAGGCAGACCGTTCTGGTCGAAAAACCAATTACTGCCACCCTTGCAGAAGCTGATGAAGTGAACGGTTTTGCTGAGCAAAAGGGCTGTCACGTTCTGGTTGGGCATCAAAGGCGCTACTACCCCTGTGCGGCAGAGGCACGTGAAATCATTGCACAGGGGCGCATCGGCAAATTGATGGGGGTAACAGGCCAATGGACAACCCGAAAGGACGAGGATTATTACAGCGCTGCGTGGCGGCGCGATGTGAAGGCCGGTCCAATTTTGACAAATCTGATCCATGAAATCGACTTAATACGTTTTATCTGCGGGGACATTGCCACTGTGTCAGCTGAGGTGACGCATCATGACCAGGAATTTGACAAGGAAGATGCGGTTGCGATCAGTATGAAATTTGTCAATTCTGCCGTTGGCACTTTCTTGCTGTCGGACCGGACACCTACACCCTGGACTTGGGAAATGGCTCTTGGCGAAAGTGTGCGTTTTCCAAAGACAGGCCAGAACGCGATCCGGTTTCTTGGAACCAAGGGGGCTCTCGATTTTCCAAATCTGACACTTTGGTCACATGCCAACAACGACGGCGACTGGCATGACGAAATTACGGCTGAACGAATCAAGACGCCCTTTGTCGACGCCTATATTGCTCAATGCAGGCATCTTTGTGCCATCGTCCGTGGCACCGAGACACCAATTATTGATGCTAGAAATGGTAGCAAATCACTTGCAGCGACCCTGGCGGTAGCCAGTTCAGCCGCCAGCGGCAGACGTGTAATTCTAGAACTATAGCGAGGTTGGGATGGAAGATTTCTATGTGAAAATTGGTGACAGCACCAGCTTTACTAAAACCGTATCTGAGAGCGATGTTTATCAATTTGCCGGGATCACAGGTGATTTTTCGCCCAATCACGTGAACAAGGTCTATATGGAGAAATCATCTTATGGTCGTTTGATGGCACATGGAGCGCTGCTTGTTGGTTTCATGTCTACTGTTTCGACAAATGTTATTGCGCATTGCCGAGACGCTGATGAAACACCTGTGTCAGTGGGATATGATAAGATCAGGTTCCTGAAACCAGTGTTTTTGGGGGACACGGTGACATTGGTCTATACAATTAGCGAGGTTGATGTTGAGCGTAAACGATCAGTTGGCAAGATTGAGGTGACCAATCAGGAGGATGTTTTGGTCGCGGTTGGCAATCATATCCTGCAATGGGTGTCAAATGATTGAGACTCTGGTTTGGGAACCAACGGCCAGGTGATTGTGACGAGAGAGGGGAAGGCATACGATGCAAAGATCAATGAATATTGAGGGTCAGGCGTTCATTGTTACCGGTGCTGCAAAAGGAATTGGACTTGCCATCAGTACTCTTTTTCATCAATTGGGCGCAAGGGTTTCGGGGTGGGATCTGGATGACAGCAGCATGCGGGAAAATTCAGTCTTTGCCGACACGCAGATTGTTGACGTGTCTGCTGAGAGCCAGACACGCGCTGGCTTTGCGGCTTCTTTGGCAGCACTTGGTGATATTGATGGAGTTGTCGCCAATGCAGGTGTCAATGGGCCGACAAAGCCATTATGGGACTACTCTCTAGATGAATGGCAATCGGTAATGTCCGTTGATCTAACGGGTGTCTTTTTATCGGTTCAGGCGTCACTTGATTATCTGCGTGCGCGCAAGCGGGGACGTATCATCATCATTTCTTCGATTGCCGGCAAGGAGGGCAATCCAGGTGCCGTGCCCTATGGCGCGGCAAAGGCAGGCGTGATTGGCTTTGCTAAGGGGTTGGCGCGGGAGATATTGCCATCCGATATCACGGTGAATTGCATTGCGCCCTCGATTGCGGTTACCGACCTGCTCGACGGCATGACCGAGGAATATATTGCAGACAAAAAAAGTCGCATCCCAATGGGGCGTTTCTGCACCCCGATGGAAATTGCCAATATGGCGGCTTTCATTGCGTCGCCTGCCTGTAGCTTTACTACCGGCCAGGTTTTTGATGTGACCGGTGGACGTGCCACATGGTGATGCCGGTGCGGCAACTGGGGCTCGATGATCTTTGTGTTCATCAGGTCTGCCTGTTTGGACAATGTGATTTTGTCTCCTCCCTCTCCTGTTTGCTTGCGGCTGGAATAAAGCGCACCGCATTGTGGAACCCGATGATAGAAACCTGTGGTGAGAGGCAGGCGCTGTCCATCTGGAATGGCACTGGTTTGCGTGCTGACTCGCTATGCGCGGCCGAACTGTTTTCCGGCCCGGATGCGTTGCGCGCGATGCTGGACAGGGCGGATCTGTTTCAGGTGCGGACGTTGGTTTTGATTACGGGTGGGCTTGAGTCAGCCCGTTTTGAAGGGGGAATTGATCAGGCCAGAAAATATCTGCCGTCCATGTTGGCGGAGGCGGTTGAATTGGCTAGGCCTTACAATGTGCAATTGGCCTTCGAGCCGCTGCATCCGATGGTATGTGGCTTCAGATCCATCGTCTCCAGTCTTGGTGAGGCGTTAGATCTGCTGGATGCCATTGGCCACGCTGATGATATCGGTCTTGCGATTGACACCTATTCGCTCTGGTGGGAGGACAAATTAGATGAGAAGTTGTGCCACGCGGGTGACCGGATTTTGAACTATCATGTGTCTGACTGGCTGCCAGATACGTCCGATTTTCGGTTGGATCGCGGTATGCCAGGTGATGGGCAAATCAATTTGCTGCAATGGCGAGCGCAACTCGAACAGCTTGCTTATCGGGGCGGAGTGGAAATAGAGATATTCTCGCGTGATCGTTGGTGGAAACAAACCCCCGAATCAATGCTGAAGCAGATTGTTGAGCGCCTTAATGTCGCGTACTGATGGGTTACCGTCTGCTGAACAGATGCTTTATGTAAGCCAAAATGATAACATTTCATCAAATTCGTTCATCTCTAACATAGATCTCATTAAACTTTTATCTGTCAGCTAAATAAGGCCTTGCGTAGTTGGCAATGATATTCGACCCTAGTTTATAACATGCCATCAAATAAGGCTTTAAGGTCTTGGGAGAAATAGGTGCTTCAAATTAACGATGTGCACGCTGGTTACGGCAGTCTAAAAATCTTGCGTGGCATAAACATGCAAGTGCCTGCTGGTGAAATTGTTACACTTCTTGGCGGTAACGGCACCGGCAAGTCAACTCTACTAAAGGCTGTGTCAGGGCTGTTACCGCTCATGGAGGGCGAGGTGCTCTTTGATGGTGTTGATATCTCCAAAATGAAGCCGCATCGGCGTATGCGCCTTGGTCTTGTACAGGTAACACAGGCCAAAGAGGCTTATCCAGCAATGACAGTTGAGGAAAACCTAGTGCTTGGCGCCTACACGCGGCGTGATCGTGCTGGCACCCTTGCTGATCTTGAATGGGTCTATGAATTTTTTCCAGTTCTTCGCGAACGACGCAAGCAACTTTCTGGTACTTTGTCAGGTGGCGAAGTCCAAATGCTGGTAATCGGGCGTGGTCTTATGGCTAAGCCAAAAATGCTAATGCTTGATGAACCTAGTGCGGCTTTGGCGCCAAAGGTTGTGTTGGAAATTTTTGCAAATATTAACCGAATCGCCAAAACCGGTGTCACAGTTTTAGTAGTAGAACAGAATGTACGAATGGCACTGATATTAGCCCAATATGGCTACATCATTCGCGACGGTGTGATAATGATTGAGGGTGAGGCTAAAAAATTGATTAGTGATCCGGCAGTCAAGGATTCCTTTCTTGGTGGTTCGGTGGCGAATACATCAAGAGCGCTCAGGAACTGAGCCTTACTAACGAGAGGAAAAGTAACATGGGTTTTGATTATAACTCTCTGTTAGCGTTTATTATTTTTGGCGTCACTATTGGCGTTGTCTATGGCATTGTCGCGCTTGGCATATCATTGATTTATTCGGGCTTAGATATTGTACATTTTGCCCATGGTGAAATGTATATGTTTGGAGCATTTTTTGGTCTTGTCCTTGCTCATAATGTTGGTATTCCCTACCCTATCGCATTGATTGGTGCAATGATCATGACGGCCATTCTCGGCATGGTAGTCGAACGGGTTTTTTATCGACGCCTTACGCGTGCTGGTGGAGGTTACACTGTTGCTGGTATGGGAATGATCATCTGCGGGTTTGGTATGTCTGTGGCGTTAGTGAATGTCGCCTATTTCATCTGGGGCGCCGAGGCTGAGCCGTTTCGCGCCAACCTCGATTATATTCCACGTTTAACTTTCCCTGGCGATATCAAAGTCCCTGAAAGCTACGTACTGACCGCGATCATTTCTGTGGCTCTGATGGCCGCGCTGCATTATTTCTTGCGTCACACCAAGACGGGTTTGGCTGTCCGCGCTGTCGCCCATAATAAAGATATCGCCTATCTAATGGGGATCAACGTTCCATTGATGATTTCGCTGATCTTCGGTCTGGCCTGCGGTCTTGCTGCTGCGGCTGGCGTATTGATTGGGCCCATGCAGTCTGTTCAGGTTGAGATGGGATATTTGATGCTTATGAAGGCATTTGCTGCTGCCGTAGTTGGCGGTTTTGGTTCCCTGCCAGGAGCAATCATTGGTGGGATAATGGTAGGTGTTTTTGAGAATCTTGGCGCGGCATACATCTCGCCAAGTCATAAAGATATCTACGCTTTTTTGCTTTTGATTCTTGTTCTGATGTTTAAGCCATCGGGACTGTTGGGAGTGGAAGCAAAGGTTAAAGCATAGTGATTATTTGGATCATTATGCCGTTTTATAACTACACAACAAAACTGGAGGAAAAAATGCAAATAGCGAATAAATTTTTTGCTGGTGTCGTTGCTGCTGGGATTGGCTTTACAGCCGCTGCTGCATTCGCTGACGATATCAGGGTTGGCATCACTATGAGAATGGTGAGTGAAAATGGCCAAGCGTATGGTCAAATGATGATGGATGAAATCAAAGGCATTAATGAGGCTGGCGGAATCCATGGCAAAATGATTAAAGCGACCTTGATGAATGATGAATGCAAGTCAGACAAAGGTGTGGCAAATGCGAATAAAATGGTATTCCAGGAAAAAGTTCATCTCCTGATTGGTTCAAGCTGCTCCTCGGTGACACTTCCTATTGTGGATGTCACAGCCAAAGCTGGTGTGCCGCAGTTGGTTCCCCACTCTACCAATTCAAAAATTACACAAAAAGGAAGTGAATGGATCTTCCGTGTTCCTGTTTCAGGCCGCTATTACGGTGGTGTAAATGCGAAATATGTTGGGGAGAACATAGGGACAAAAATTGCGTATATCTGCGCAGCTGACGCAGCCTCTGTTGGTGATTGTGCCAACATGGAAAAACAAATGAAGGCCCGTTTTGGGGTGGAGCCAGCCTACCGCGCTGATGTGCAGGAAAAGGAGGTGGACTTTCGCTCTCATATGCAAAAAATCAAGTCGATGAATGTTGACGGAATTCTTGTTGCCGCACTTGCTGAAACAATGGCACGTGCGCTAGTGCAGTCTTATGAGGCTGGTATTGGTGAGGAAGTTCGTCGGATTGGTTCATCTTCTGCGTCAAATGCTCCCGTGCCAAAGATTGCCGGAGATGCGGCAAAAGGAGTGTTTTTTACAGCTGCCTATGCCGCTGCTGACCAGCGTCCAATCGCCAAGCTCTTTAATGAAATGGTGAAGTCACGTTATGGCATTCACGCTCCGGACCATGATTTTTCTCAGGCATATGACCTTGTGCGGATTATGGAGATTGCCCTGAAGAACACAAAGTTCACTGGTTCTCTTGCTGACGATCGAACAGCCATTCGTGACGCGATTGCAAATGTCAACGGTTATCAGGGACTTGCGTCGGGACCGATCAGCTTTTGTGCAGCGGCAACGCCGCAGTGTCGTGATGGAAACCGAACAGCTGTGCTTATTGGTTACACAAAGGGTGGTGAGAACTTTGAAACAGAGGTTCTGGCCCGTGTTACAATGGAGGAGGATTTTGGCCTCGAATAGGCCTTAAACGCGTAATGTGAGTGGTGCAGGCGAAGGCCTGCACCGACATTCTATTTTTCAATAATTAATCTAATACAGGGATTTTTCATGGGGATTTTGTCATCCATGGCGGACTTTATCGATGGTTTAGCAAAACGTCATCGTCTTTTGCCTTGGCTGTTGGCCTATCTTTTTTTGCTACCTTTACCGTTCGTCCTGGCCACTCTATTCAATGAATATTTGATCGACCTGGCAAACCGTATATGTCTTTTCATTCTGCTTGCAGTAGGCCTGAACATTGTTAAAGGGTTTTGCGGGCAGGTTACTGTTGGTCATATTGGCCTTTATGCAATTGGTGCAGTGACTTCGGCTGTACTGACGCTTGAGCCGGGGGGATTTGGCGGTGCACTTGGTTTTGGCTGGCCAGTTTGGGCAGCTATTCCGACGGCAGTGGTTATCACAGCTTTTGCCGGTTTGATTGTAGGCCTGCCATCAGTGCGTCTTGAGGGTGCTTATCTTGCATTGGCTACACTGGGCCTTGGCGAATCAGTGCGTATCTTCATTGCGGTGACCCCGGCATTGGGGTCAAGCACTGGATTGATGATGATACCTGCTCCAAGCATTGGTTCTTTCGTGTTTGACAGCTTTACAAGCTACTATTATCTCGTAATGACAGCTGCAATTGTTGGTATTTATTTTTCTTTTTCAATTCTTCGTTCGGCCACTGGTCGCGCTTTCCAAGCTATCCGTGAAGATACAATTGCTGCCTCCGTCAATGGTATCAACGTAGTGAAATATAAGTTGCTTGCCTTTGTCTTGAGTGCAATTTACGCCGGCCTTGCTGGTGCGCTGTTCGCGCATATGCCACCGGGCTATCTTCATCACAATAATTTCACTGTGATTGAGATGGTAACACTACTTTTGATGGTTGTGCTTGGAGGTATTGGTAACGTCTGGGGAGGCGTCATCGGAGCTATCGTAGTTGCTATAGCCTACGATCAAACTAAAGATTTGGTTTTCTATTTTATGGATAGACCTGTAGTCGTGCAGCCTCTGGTATTTGGGTTGTCGATGGTTTTGTTGGTTTTGTTTATGCCGCGCGGCATCGGCGGCTGGATTGAGGATTTCCAGCGCAATAGACGATTTATCCGCAGAAGTGAGGAGAGACTGAGTGCCACTGCTAGAAACTCGTAATCTACGTAAAAGCTTTGGTGGACTGCAGGCCATCAGCGATGTGAGCTTGAAAGTTGAGCCAAATACAGTGCATGGCCTAATTGGACCTAATGGCTCGGGCAAATCAACATTCTTCAATCTATTAACAGGCGTCTACCAACCTGATGATGGAAGTTATATTGAGTTTAACAATGTTGATGTGACTGGCAAACCAGCTCACTTTATTGCGGAACAAGGGTTATCTAGAACGTTTCAGTTGCTTCGCCTATATGGTGAGCTAAGCGTGCTAGATAATGTACTAGTTGGGTTTCACCCACACACTAAATACAGTCCCTTCGCACCATTTTTTAATGGTGGCGAGGTACGGCGTCAGGACAATCTTGTCAAAGAAGAGATGTTTGAGCTGCTTGAGTTTATTGGGCTTGCGGAGCACGCTGAGATTCCAGCGGCCGAATTGTCTGGTGGCCAACGACGGTTGCTTGCGCTTGGCAGAGCTATTGCAATGCGTCCAAAAATGCTGTTGCTAGATGAGCCTGGTGCAGGTTTGTCTCCGGCCAATGTAGACAGTCTGATGGATACCATCATGACTTTAAAAGATCGATATGACCTAACTATTGTTGTTGTTGAGCATATTCTGAAAGTGGTTATGTCAACATGTGAGACGATAAGCGTTTTAGATCACGGTCAAAAGATATCTGAAGGAAGTCCTGAGTTTGTCAAGAATGATCCGGCAGTGATTGAGGCTTATCTGGGTCGTGAGATGGCTGATGAGGATATTAGGGCGGCAATGGACGCGTAACCTCAATGTATTTGGATAGATCTAGGGTTGCGTTGCTGGGATCAAATGGAAGACACAACACCAACGCTGTTTATACTATTGATAGTTATCCCCCATTCCTGTTCACATCAACATGAACAGCTTTCCGCTGAGCTCAGTGCGATTACTGCCTATTTTGGGTAAATGTTTGCTGGTTTGATTATTGATCGCAACCTATTTAATCACGTTGGAAACATTGTTGATAAAGCTCGCCCGATACCCCGTAACTCGGCTAGACCTTTTAAACGACCAATAGATGAGTAGCCTGGATTAGTCTTTTTGTTGATATCATCTAGTAGCAGGTGTCCATGATCTGGGCGCATTGGAATTACCGAATCTACGCGTCCCTCAGCACGTCGTCGAAATTCCTCATCCATTAGGATTTTTATCAGTGCGACCATATCTACACGTCCTTCTAAATGCTCATCCTCAAAAAAACCACCACCAGACATAAGAGTAACATTCCGTAAATGCGCAAAATGAATCCGATCTGCAAAGTTCATTGCGATTGCTAGGACGTCATTGTCGGGACGAGAGGCGAGTGACCCTGCACACAAAGTAATCCCATTGGCAAGAGATGGAATAGCATTAAACAATGCGGCATAATCAGAAGCAGTGGAAACTACTCGAGGCAATCCAAAAATTGAGAAAGGTGGATCATCTGGATGCAAACAAATACGGGCACCGCAATCCTCCGCGGCAGGGATAACTTTATCCAAAAAGGCGATTAGATTAGCGCGAAGCGCCTCAGCGGTAAGCCCCTCATATTCAGCAATAGCCATTCTGACTTCTTCACGACCGTGCGATAGTTCAGATCCAGGAAGGCCAGCAATGATCGTTTCCTCTAAACTTACAATTGCGGCCTCATCCATAAACTTATAGTAAGCCTCAGCGCGTTTGAGAGTTGTTGCATCATAATCTGTTGTCGCTCCCAGTCGTCGCAACACAAATAAATCATAAGCAGCAAATTCTTTTGGATCAAACCGAAGAGCGAGGCCACCTCGAGCTGTCCTATAGCGAAGATCTGTACGAGTCCAGTCAACAACCGGCATAAAATTATAGCAGATTATTTTTAGCCCTTGTTCTGAAAGGTTGCGCATCGTTTCGATCCACGCGTTGGTATAGTGTGTGGCGTATCTGTCACCGAGTTTAATCGATGGGTGCACAGGGATGCTCTCAACCACTGTCCAGCTAAGCCCAGCTTCTTCAATCTCTGCTTTCCGCGCCGCTATATCACATGGCCGCCAAACTACACCCGGGGCGGCTGTATGGATTGCCGTCACGATGCCTTCGGCACCGGCTTGCATTACATGGGAGCACGTTACTGGGTCATCTGGTCCAAACCAACGCCAAGTTTCAAGCATATTACATTTTCCTAAAACTTTTTTTCTACCCAAACCATAGTTTTGAAGTCTGCGACATCGACTAACATGCAATAACTTTTGCCTCGATTTACTCTCGCAATCAACATACTAAAAACAGCTCGACCTGAAAAAAGTGTTTATGGTGGATGTGGTTGAACCGAGAGGTCGAGCGAAAACCTGGGCCGCCCAAAATGTCCTATGAAGTGTGCGGTTTGCACTGGGTGACGTGGAAAATCTCGAAATGCGTATCAGTCAATTCATTGATTGCACCTTCAGAATGCCGCTGCACCATTTGACCTTAAGCCACTAATATATTTCTGTTTTTTCCGAAGGGTTTGCTAAGTGTGGGTTCAGGGCACTCGTTTTACCACCGAATTGCGAAGACGGGCTTGACGCCTGGTTCAGACTGGAGGAAGAGTTTTCCCATTGGTTTCAAGCCTAAAATCTTCGTTATGCTAAATAAGGGGACGGCAGCTGAGATCAGTATTACAGTGCGCGGCACATAAGTGAAGCGTTCTTCAAAATTGTACAGCAGGATTGGTCTATTGCGGATATGGAACCGCTGATGCTTTCCTAATTTAGGCTCAGCAGCAAAATCATAACGTTGGTTTTCCAGCAGCTTGGATCAGCCATAAAACGCTTTAAACTTGTCAATGTTCATACGGAACCCGGCTTCGAAATCGCCGTTTCCCGGGTGATAGACTGATTCAAAACTGATCACTCCTTCATAGTCGTTTGCTCGAAGCGC
The DNA here is from genome assembly GCA_902623185.1 of uncultured SAR116 cluster alpha proteobacterium. Classification (GTDB taxonomy): domain Bacteria; phylum Pseudomonadota; class Alphaproteobacteria; order Puniceispirillales; family Puniceispirillaceae; genus MED-G116. The sequence goes on along the minus strand of CACNSW010000013.1, from coordinate 34,205 downwards.
ATCTGCTATTGGCGCGAATTGGTCGGCGAGCTGGCCTTCACCCATTGGTCGCACCTCAAGCGTGGCCCGCGGCGTATCGACCTTTACATCCTTGATATGGATATGACCAAGATAGCCATCCTTTATCTCGTCATAGCCATTTGGGAAAGCTGTTTCGTGGCACCAGCAATTATTCGCTGGATCCCAAAGCACCTTCAGCACATCTTTTCCATCCAGATCATCAATCAATTTCCGGCCGGTATAGTTGGAATTGACCATGGTACCATTGCCGGTTTCAACGACCAGGGTCACCCCGGCATTGCGCGCCACATCCAGCGCTGGCGCGATCAGCGGTAACATGGCGTCCCATGCCCCTTTTGCGACATTCCATTTTTCTGCTCCGTTTAAACCAAATAGGATTTGTTCCTTCTTTGGAGTCATGATCCGTACCAGCGGGGAGTCGACAATATGCGCCATCTCAATCACTCGTTTCAGCGCGTCCATATGTTTCGTGTGAAGATTATCGCCAGGCTTGTTGGCAATGGTCATACCGGCAAAAACATGTCGACTAAGACATGACACGGGTTTTCCGCGGTCACGAAGCAATTTGTCAATTTCTCGGATTTCGGCGGCATTATGGTCCCCAACCTCCTTGTCACCAACGAATTGCAGTTCGGCATATTCAAGGTCGTATTCATCCATCACATTGACGGTATGTTCCAGATTGCGGCTGATTCCGTCACAAATCACACCAAGTTTCATCACAGCCTCCCTTATCGACGCAGTTTGGCACCGACGATGTCTTCCATGATCTGTGTGCAAATCCAGTTGTCACCATGTGGGTATTTGGTCTTTCCTTGATGAAATATCTGCATCGCTGTGGCCGCGGTAAAAAGGGGGACACCCATCTCTTCGGCCATGTTGAGCGAGATGGTGAGATCCTTGTGCATCGTCCCAATGCCTGAGCCTGTGCCTTCGAACTGGCGATCAATGATGTTCTCCAGGGCAGTTTTTGTAATGCCGCAGCTGGCGCCCGAGTTGGAAACGACATCATAGAGCGCTTGACCGGACACACCTGCCTTGGCGGCAAGCGCCGCGGCCTCAAATGTTGCGGTGAATATAGATCCAATAATGGACTGCAAGCAGGCCTTCATAATCTGTCCCTCACCGGGTGTAGTGCCAACATGATGAATGGTCTCTGACACCGCTTCCATAACTGGCTTTGCTGCCGCCATCAATTCATCGGTGGCAGCTGCCATCATCGTCAGCGTGCCGCTTTGAGCGCCTGGAAACCCGCCAGAGACGGGCGAATCTAAGAAATACAAACCGCTGCCTTTCAGCGCCGCGCCAATCTGCTGTGCCTCCGAAGGTTTGATTGTAGCGGTAAGGATTATTATCCCGCCGGATGACATGGTTGAGGCAATGCCGCTCTCACCAAAGATCACTGACTTAGCTTGGTCTCCATTCATCACCATTACAAAGACAGCATCAGCATTTTTGCCAACTTCGGCTGGTCCGTTACAAGTAAAGCCGCCCATAGCTTTGAAATCCAACATTCGGGGTTCGCTCAAGTCAAATCCACTTGTTTTGAAACCGTTCGTAATGAGATTCTTGGCCAAACCTGAGCCCATGTCACCAAGCCCGATTACCCCTGCTTTCATATCGATACCTCCCTGCTGCTTTAAGGCAGCACATTGCTTTGGAGCTTGTCATATATGGGCACGCTAAATTGGCCCACTTCCATGATCGAGGGATTTCACACGTCAACATTCGACGCTGGGCGGGTCCAGCAGACACCCCCTGCCCGCTACACATGGTTGCGGCATACGACCACGTGGAACTTCACTACCTTTGACGTAACAGTCCTTCGGATGCAAGACTTATATAACCAAAAAAAACAGACAATCTTGGTAATCAGACAAACAACTATAACTTGGCAGGGATCCGTCGAGCAACCGAATTAGGATTTTGTTTGTCGCTACTGCCATCCTATTGCCGTTCATAACGCTGAAGTCGAGCTCAGCGTTTTGTTTCAACTAGGCTGTCATTTGCGATCAGCACCAGGTGCATTTTTCCTTTTACAATTCCTTTAAATCAGGGCCGTGTCTTACAGGCGGCAATTCCTCTTTCATGGAACTTTCCTAAACAGCGAAGTTTTAGGAGATGTTTGAGAACCTTAACTACACGGTCCCCCGCGGAATGATCGCCCCAGGCACACTGACCACGCGGGCCGCCAGTGCATGACCAGCTGCGAGCCGTGCCGGCTCGTTTGCGCCGCTTAGGAACGCTGCGAGATACCCACCGTTGAAGCTGTCGCCAGCGGCGGTCGTGTCGATCACGCTGGTGGCGAGCGGAAATTCGGGATGGGCTGTAGGCTCTATACTCGTAGAAACAGGCCCGCGCATGCCGCGCTTGATGGCAATTCCGTCCCAACTACGCTCGGCAAACCTGTTGACCACCGCTGCCTCGTCATAGTCGCCGTACAACTCCATCTCATCATCAATGGAAGGTAATGCAATATCAGTGACCTTCCAAACCGCCTGCATGATGGCGCGGGCGGTTTCTGCGTCCTTCCACAGCTTTGGCCGGTAGTTTGAGTCAAAGGCGATCTTCGTGCCTGCTTTGCGGCGCGCAGCAAGCGTGTCGATAAGCCGCTGCTGAGCTGTCGGTGTCAGCACGGCAAGGGTTATTCCTGAAAGGTAGATGATTTCTGATTCCGGCATAAGCATCCCAGTTTCCTCGGTCATAAACAACTGCCGCGCCGCCGAATTTGCCCGCCAATAATGAAAGCTCCGCTCGCCTTGGGCATTAGTGGAAACTGAATAGATGCCGATATTTCGATCCGGATCGTGCATTACATAGCTTGTATCAATGCCCTCAGCAGCAGCCTGTTTTAGCAAGGTTGCCGATAGGGGCTCGTTTCCAACACGAGTGAGATAGGCGATAACTCCTGCCCTGGCAATTTCGCGTGCCGCATAGACGGCTGTATTGTAGGTATCCCCGCCAAATCCAAGAATAAAGCTGCCATCCTTATTGGTCCTGATCTCGGCCATGACCTCACCGATAGCAAGCAGCTTTGTTTTCCGTCCAGCCATCAGACGATCGGCCCGTTGAGCAGAGTTTTGGCTGGGCGGTTGTGGAACCAAAAGACAAAGCTGCCTCCGCCAAAGGCCCAAATAAAACTTGTCAACATTAGAACATAGCTTCGGATTACCATTTCCAACCAGTTGGCGATCTGGCTGAAGATGTCGTGTGAAAATGAGATTACCGGTAGCAAAGTATGCATGTGCTGAGGCAAGGATTTCGAAGTCTTGGCCGGCGTCTCCGCCCTCTGTTTAGCAAATATCCCGCTCGGACTACCTGGTAATTTAACTTTAGAAATGAGATTTTCCACAATGGGAATTACTGTGCTTTCTCTGGAAAATAAACGGTTTTGCATGTATCTTTTCACCTACAGTGTATAAACGCTTGTTCGGGCATTTAAAATTCAGGAAAAAACAAACAGTTTATAGACAAACGATGAAATGTCTTTGCATTCCCAAACCATACTCATATTCATGAACTGAAGTTAGAGCCTTGAACAAATCCTACCCGCGTAATCAATAATAGAATAAAACAGTTATCTCAAAACTCACAACGTTATGGATTTGATAAGCCATTTTGTGATTTATACCTTAAATCATTGTAAAACCACAGCACCACACTCTACGCATATTTCGAATGCTTGCGCATTTATGAGTGCATCAAAGTAATTAGCCACAGTTCTGAACCAGAGGGGGTCGTTGTTGTCCCCAGATTCACTGAACCTTTAACACTGAAAATGCCCACAATTAGGGTATGCAAACCGCTTATTTCAGATCTCCAATGGAATAGGCTATCCACCAGTGGGCTGACTTTGCCTTAATTATCGACTGGAAACTTGTTACTTCCTTTGACGAATATCTGGCTAATCAACTCGACTGTCTCAAGGCTTTGTTCTATTTTGTGACTGTAGAGTGTTTTCAGGAAAAATTCCTCACAAGGGAGGATAGCCGGGTAACCGTAGCTTTTTGGGATTGGCTGCCTACTAGGTCTTTGGTGCTAGTGAGACCTTTTTCACAAAGTTTAAATATCTGTGAAATATTTTTGTAACATTAGGTAAGTAACAACGTGTCGTTATAGCAACCAACCCAAAGGTTATTACCATGATCGCACGCACGTTTTTTGCAGCCACATTTGCCGTGGCAGCGCTCACCGCTACATCCGGCATTGCTTTAGCACGTGACTATATCAGTATTGCTGGTTCCTCTACTGTTTTGCCATTTGCTACGATTGTCGCGGAACAACTTGGCAAGAACCCCTCTATTAAAACACCAGTAGTTGAGTCTGGTGGATCATCAGTCGGTAAAAAAGGTGTCTGTGATGGTATCGGGACAGAGTTCATTGATATCGGAAACGCTTCTTCACGGATGAAAGTCAAGGAACTTGAATATTGTGAAGCAAACGGCGTAAAAGTCACAGAAATCAAAGTCGGGTATGATGGAATTGTTGTAGCTAATTCAAAAGAGGGCACGCCTCTTGTGATTTCAAAGGCTGAGTTGGGCATGGCGTTAACAGCAGAAGTGCCGGCCTGTGCCGACGGTTCCACAAATATTAATTGTGATACATGGGTTGCCAACCCATTCAAGAAATGGAGTGACATCAACCCAGATCTTCCAGATCTCAAGATCCGCGTTTATGGCCCACCAACAACATCTGGAACGCGCGCTTCATATGCTGAAATGGTTAATCAAAAGGGCTATTGCGGCAAAGAAGCTATGGCAAAAGCAGCCAGCGCTGCACGTGGAGATAAGAAAGGTAAGAAGTGTCGTGCAATGCGCACGGACGGTGCTTATATCGAAGCTGGAGAGCAGGATAATCTGATCGTGCAAAAGCTACAGGAGGATCCATCAGCCTACGGTATATTTGGCTTTTCATATCTTGATCAAAATTCTGACACGCTGCAGGGCGCAGTCATTAGTGGCACCAACCCAACCTTTGACGAAATTGCAAATGGAACGTACTCAGTGTCCCGCGCTCTATATTTCTATGTGAAGCACGCTCACATGGGCGTTGTTCCCGGGCTGAAAGAGTACATGGCTGAGTGGGTAAAGCATTGGGGTGAAGACGGTGCGCTTTCAGACTCTGGCATGATCCCAATGCCAACAGCTGAGCGTGCAACATTCAAAGCAGCAATGACAGATCTACCGGTTCTTACTGCTGACATGCTCAAATAGCACTAGACTAAAATGCGAGACCCGCGTACTACGTGGGTCTCGTATTTATCTTGAGGAATAAAAGTGTCTAGTCCGGTTATTGCTGTGATTGTCCTGTTTATTTCGCTGGGCTATTTTTTTGTTGGTATTAGGGTAACCAGTGGCCTCGCTCCCAACGGCATGCGTTACCAGTCCCGCCCCCATTATTCAGGTCTTTTTGCGGCGCTACTCGCGTTCCTGCCCTCGTCGTTTCTTTTGATTGTGCTCTCAATCGGAGACGATCTGGTCTTTCAACAATTAGCGCTCAACTTTGTTCCAGAAACAGTATCAACAACAGAAGATTACAAGGAAATTATTGTTCTTGCCCAAATTGAAAATGTGGTTAACGGGATCAATTTTGGTGAGCAGCCGGAATGGGTCTATCAAGCGGCAGAGGCTTGGCAAGGTTGGTTGTCGACATCCTCAATACTGAAAACTGGTTCAGTAATAGGCCTTTGCCTTGTTGGTGGGTTCTATGGCTTTTTGAAATTGGGCCCAGATTTTCGTTCCCGCAACGCGGTGGAACGAATCATCCTTTTGATTCTGGCGTCCAGTTCTGCGATCGCCATTCTGACGACAATTGGTATCGTCTTTTCAGTAGTCTTTGAGTCGCTTCGTTTCTTTGCCCTGGTACCTGTGAAAGAGTTCCTTTTTGGCCTGACATGGAATCCACAATTTGAAGGTGCCGAACGCGCTGGATCTGGGCAGATGGGGATCGCCACATATGGCTCAGTGCCTCTGTTTGTGGGAACACTTTTGATATCCGTTGTTGCGCTTTCTGTTGCTGTTCCCGTTGGGCTGTTCAGCGCGATATACCTCTCGGAATATGCATCTAGCAGGGTTCGTTCCATCATTAAGCCATTGCTGGAAATGCTAGCTGGTGTACCGACGGTTGTTTATGGATTTTTCGCTGCACTCACTGTTGCACCCTTCATTCGATCGATGGGAATGACTGTGGGCCTCGATGTTGCTTCTGAGTCTGCGCTTGCAGCGGGTTTGGTAATGGGAATCATGATCATACCCTTTGTCTCGTCATTGTCTGACGATGTGATCAACGCAGTACCCCAAGCCTTGAGGGACGCTGCCTACGGTCTGGGCAGCACAAAGAGCGAGGCAATTCGCAAAGTGGTATTGCCCGCCGCATTGCCTGGGGTGGTTGCGTCGGTTTTGCTGGCGGTTTCGCGCGCCGTTGGTGAGACTATGATTGTAGTGATGGCTGCCGGTTTAGCAGCCAACCTATCTTTTAATCCGCTTGACGCTGTCACGACCGTCACATCACAAATAGTAACGATCCTTGTTGGTGACCAAGAATTTGAGTCGGCAAAGACACTGTCAGCTTTCGCGCTGGCACTGACATTGATTGTTATTACGCTGGGTTTGAATTTTGGCTCTTTACAGATTGTGAAAAAATACAGAGAGCAATATGAGTGAACCACGCAAAGGCATTATTCTACCACAGGTCGCCGTCTCACGTGTTAACGCAAGTCTCGCTAGGCGGCGCGCGAGTGAACGTCGATTCCGTACATATGGCCGTATTGCGATAGGTATTGCGTTGGCTTTTTTGTTTACCCTTTTTGTTTCAATTTTTACTAAGGGCATACCGGGCTTTTTTCAATATTATGTCACACTTGAAGTTGTGATTGATCGGGAAAAAATTGATCCAGCTGGGGATCTATCCGTTCAATCTCTATACGACGGCGATGCTAGAGGTATTATTCGTAGTGCACTTTATGACGCAACCGGTGCAAAGGGTCGCTCTGGTCGCAAGGCTGCAGGGAAATTAATTTCATTGGGGGCTGAGCAGCGCTTGCGACAGGCGATACTTGATAATCCGTCCCTGCTCGGAAAGAAAGTGGCAATGAAATTTGCCCTCGATGACGATGTTGACTCCTTCTTGAGAGGCTATATTTCAAGAGCTGTTCCAGAAAAGGATAGACGGATCGATGATACGCAGATCGAATTTATTGAAAAGCTCCAAAGGTTGCAGTTAATCAGCTACGATTTTAGTGATTATCTGATTTTTGGCAGTGCTTCACGCGATCCAGAGATAGCCGGCATTAAAGGGGCATTTATCGGTTCAATGCTTACACTTGCTATATGTCTGTTGTTGGCGTTTCCAATGGGTGTTGCGACTGCTGTTTACCTTGAAGAATTTGCCCCAAAGAATCGAATCACGGAGATAATTGAGATTAACATTAACAACCTTGCCGCAGTCCCATCGGTGGTTTTTGGCATCCTAGGTCTTGCTGTCTTTATAGCTATGTTTGGTATGCCCCGCTCAATACCCCTAATAGGCGGTGTGGTTTTGGCGCTTATGACTTTGCCTACGATTATCATATCCTCGCGCGCCGCAATCAGAGCGGTGCCACCAAGCATTCGCGATGCAGCACTCGGGGTGGGGGCGTCAAAGTTGCAAACTGTGATGCATCATGTGCTACCATTAGCGATGCCCGGGATGCTCACTGGCACAATTATTGGAATGGCGCAGGCACTGGGTGAGACCGCACCCTTGTTGATGATTGGCATGGTCGCGTTTATTGTAGATATACCAGGTAGCGTGACGGATCCTGGCACCGTTTTACCTGTGCAGATTTTCATGTGGGCGGACTTTGCGGAGCGAATGTTCATTCACAAGACAAGTGCAGCAATTATTGTATTGTTGGTTTTTCTTATATTCATGAATGCCGTTGCAATTTTTATTAGAAGCAGGCTTGAGCGTCGCTGGTAGGCTTCGCTGCTAGACAAAAAAGGTGAAAACAGAAAAATGGACACCATGAGAGCAGCTGTTGAAATAGAGCCCTCCAATTTACCCAGCTTCACGGTTGGTGAGGTTTATGTCGACACGCCGAGAATGACAACACGGAATGTCAATGTGTTCTACGGTGATAAAATGGCGATCGAAAATGTAACGCTGGATATTGCTGAAAAGCAGGTTGTTTCCTTTATTGGTCCTTCAGGTTGTGGAAAGTCAACCTTCCTTCGCTGTCTGAACCGGATGAATGACACGATCGCAAACTGTAGGGTGGAAGGTGAAATTAAGCTGGATGATCAGAACATTTATGACGCGCACATCGATGTTGTGCCACTGCGTGCCCGTGTTGGTATGGTTTTTCAAAAGCCAAACCCCTTCCCAAAGAGCATCTATGATAACGTTGCATATGGCCCAAGAATCCATGGTTTGGCGAGCAGCAAAGAGGAACTAGATGGTATCGTAGAAGCTTCTCTCAGCCGCGCCGGTCTGTGGGAGGAAGTCGCAAGCCGTCTTGACCAGTCAGGCACAGGCCTGTCAGGTGGCCAGCAGCAACGTTTGTGTATTGCTCGTGCCATTGCGGTTTCGCCTGAAGTAATCTTAATGGATGAACCTTGCTCAGCACTCGATCCTATTGCCACTGCACGAATCGAAGAGCTCATCTTTGAATTACGTGAAGAGTTCACCATTGTTATGGTGACCCATTCAATGCAGCAGGCGGCCCGGATTTCGAATAGGACCGCATATTTTCATCTTGGCCGACTGGTAGAGGTTGGTGAAACATCCACGATTTTTACTAATCCAAAGCACGAGCTCACGAATAGTTACATTACTGGTCGCTTCGGTTAGGGTTTATGTTTATTGCATGACTATTTTCTGGCCACCATTAACGTAGGAAGAAATAAATGCAAAGTTCGCATCATACAAGTTCGGCCTTTGATCAGGACCTTTACGAGATGTCCGAAAAAGTCAGAAGTCTCGCCAATCTTGTCGAACGCCAACTCAACGCCGTAACACAGTCACTATCAACGCTTGAGGATAATGGGCTTGATAAACTCATCAAGCGTGACAAGAAAGTTGATAAACTGGAGAGTGAAATTATCGAGCAGGCCGTTCAAGTTATAGCTTTGCGCGCTCCATTAGCAGAAGATTTACGGCTCGTTCTAGTTGTCCAGAAAATTGCGACCATCCTTGAGAGGATGGGTGATTATGCTCGGAATACTGCCAACAGGACAAAGGTAATAATTGCCGAGGGTCCAGAGGCTGTGCCAGTCGACGAACTTCGGAAAATGGCCAGCCTTACAACAAAGATGTTGACAGATGTTATGGCAGCCTTTGACGCGGTTGATGCAGAGCTGGCCATAAAAGTACGTAACAGCGACGTGATAGTTGACAAGCTTCATACAAAGGTTCACCGATCTGTTGTTAAAGCTACTCAGGAAAACTCTGAACAGACTGTAGCTAATGTGCACCTACTCTTCATTGCCAAAAATTTTGAACGCATTGGTGATTATGCTACCGGCATAGCGGAACAAGTCTACTTCCTTGCAAATGGGAAATTTGTTGATGAATTCAGACCTAAGGCAGATAAGACTAGTTGGAACGCCTAGTTTGGCGGCTTCAAAAACTTCTCTTCATTACGTTAAATATTTTTATGTTTGTGCCCCTCTGTTCATCATTGCCTGAAGCTTTTTGATTTGCCCGTCTAAAATTTGCAGTGATATAAATTTTTTAATTTCCGGCAATTTTCCTCATAAACGACTTTTTCGTTTCTTGGTCATTTCTTTCATTATCATTATCGAAAATCATAAATTCTCTCACTCGCTTTAGCGCAAATCGCCTTTATTTCGATCTAAAATGTAATGCGGCTATATCTATTGATTTTAATTCAACGCTACCTGTGTAGTTGCTGCTAGGAAACGCGCGTGCCTCGCACCCAGACTGATGAGATCATCGGCAGACCATCATGCAAGGAAAAGCGGACAAGGTCAGCGCGCTTCCCTGGAGCTATTCGACCGCGATCATCAAAGCCCGTGGCATCAGCCGGAACGGCGGTCACTTTGCGGATGCCAGCCGCTATATCTTCCATCAACATGCCCAGAGAAACCGCTGCATTCAACAGAGACGCCGGTACATAGTCAGAACTCAGAATGTCGAGAAGCCCGTTATTGGCAAGGTCATGCGCCGCAACATTGCCAGAATGCGAGCCACCTCGGATGATGTTTGGTGCCCCCATCACGATATATTGACCATGTGCCCGGCAGGCTGTGGCAGCTTCAGATGTCGTTGGAAATTCGGCAACGGTGACGCCCTCACGGGCCGAGGCACTCACATCATCTGCGGTTGTGTCATCATGACTTGCCAGAACAGCGCCCACCTCCTTCGCATAGGCCACGGTGGCAGCACGGTGCTTTTCCAGATAGAGGCTCTGTAACTCTTTCAATCTGGCGATATGCGCCTCGACACCGGCATCGTCATAGCCATGTTTGCCCATCAAATAAACACGTAACTTCGCCGTGTCGCGGAATTGCCGCTGGCCCGGCGTATGATCCATTAACGAAACAAGACCGATGTGATCATTGGATGAAAATTCATGCAGCTCCTCGACCAGCGTGTCGGTGCAAAGCTCAGCGCGAAGATGAATATAGTGGGAAACCTTGAGCGCGCTCTGGCGCATCAGATCCAGAATGTTGTCAGCAGTCTCTCTAGCATATTTTACATAGCCCTTGCGTTTCTGGTCAGCCTCTGAGCCAACACGAAGCGCATCAAAGACCGTGGTGATGCCAGCGCCAGCCAATTCTCGGTCATGCCCCAAGACCGCAGCACGTTTCGGCCAGTTGACGCGCGGACGCGGGCTCAAATGCCGTTCCAGATTGTCCGTATGCAGCTCAATCAAACCCGGAGCAATGTAATCACTCTCGCAATCAATCGCGCCGGATGGCACGCTGGTGCCTGTGTCGACGGCGCTGATAATGCCATCAACGATTTTGACCATGCCCTGCACAACAGAATCTTCAGTGATGATTTTGGCGTTGGCAAAAACTGTTTCTGTCATAATAGTGTCATTTCTCTGTGATCTACTGCGCGGACAGTATGGTTTTATGTTTCACTTTTTTTAAACCGACCTCAATGCCTTAACTTTAATCTGTTACCTATTAACTTTTGGTTGTTATCTCTTGTTTGTAATCTCAGGGTTGGGGGAGCCTAAAAATGAGCTGTGACTTTGTCCGACATGCTCTGTACTTTCTGCCACCCAAAGGCAGCAGTTTGGAAGATTTTGGTGATTCCTGGCTTGGCTGGAGCGTTACTAAAAGCAGGGTTGTTGCCCACCCTCAGATTGCCAAACTGCCCATAGCCAGCATAACCAAAAGACCCCGCAAATATGGCTTTCATGGAACACTGAAAGCACCGTTTCGGCTTGCCGATGGTGTGCGTGAGAGTGACCTCATCACCAAGGCGACATCTCTTGTAAGCTCGATACCAGCTTTCGAGTTGCCCGCCCTTCAGATTGCCAGACTTGGATCGTTCCTTGCCTTTGTAACTCAGGAGCTGAGTGCAGAATTGCAACAGCTTGCGAGTAGGTTGGTCTGGGAATTGGATCCCCTGCGCGCACCATTGAGTGATGCTGAGCTCGTGCGCCGGCGCAGTGCAGGCTTGACCCCAGCGCAGGAGATATTGCTGACGAAATGGGGCTATCCTTACGTAATGGATGAATTTCGTTTTCATCTGACGCTGAGCGGTAAATTGCAGGCGGACGAGTTGCAGAGCATAAAATCCGTTTTGCAAAGCCATATATCGCACCTCACCCGCAAGCCTGTCCGCGTCGATGATGTTGGCTTGGTTGGAGAGGCAAAGGACGGGCGCTTTCATCTCATTCGTCGCCTTCCTCTGGCCGTTGCAAAGCGTTAACGAAGTTAGCAACGCTGTTGGCGAGCGTGCCATCATTATTGATAACCTCAGCCGTTTCATCAGTGAAATCAACCTGTCGCTGCAGCCGTTTGGCAATCTCGGATGGTGTTTCGCGGCCTCTCTTATGAAGGCGTTCAGCAAGCACGTCTGGCGAGACGTAAATCACAAACACCCGCAAATCTGGATGGATCTGCCGCATCACCGGCAAAGCAGCGCGTGATCCATTGAACAGTGCAGTCGCGCCTGACTGGACAAGGGGCAGAACACTGGCCGGCACGCCGTAGGAGAGACCATGAGCTATCCAATGGAATAGGAAATGCCCGGCCCGCTGCAACGCGGCAAAGCCTGAGTCGGTGACGCTGTCATAATCCTCGCTGTCATTATGCGCAGGGCGCGTTATCACCCGGCGGACCAGGTGAATTTCCGGCATCGCCGCCGCAACACCGCGCATCACCGTATCCTTGCCAGCACCTGACGGACCGAGGACACAAACAAGTTGGCCCGGGGTTGGAGCTGTCATGCGGCGGCGAATTGACTTATGTCAATTTCCCTATCACAGACTGCCTTACGGGCGGCATGATCATGAAAAATTCCAATAATGGCACAGCCACGCTGTTTTGCATTACCTATCATATCAAGAACGGTTTGCCGGTTTATCGCATCGAGGCTCGCTGTTGGCTCATCAAGCAGCAGGGCTGGATAATCATAGGCAAATCCCCGCGCAATATTAACACGTTGCTGTTCACCGCCAGAAAAGGTCAGGGGTGACAAATTCCACAATGTTTCGGGAATTCGCAACCGCCGCAACAAATTGCGGGCGTGCGCGTCGGCAGCTGTGGCATTATGGCCAGCCTCAATCATCGGTTCGGCAACAACCCGCGTTGTCGGCACGCGGGGCAGTACCCGCAGGAACTGCGTCACATAGCCGAGCGTTGTCCGCCGCAACTCAAGAATGGTGCGTGGGTCGGCGGCAACAATTTCTGTGCTGCCTACTCTAATGCTGCCGGTTCGGGCCAGATAATTGCCATAGATAAGGCGCAGAACAGTTGATTTTCCCGAGCCGCTCTCGCCGGTCAGGGCAACACATTCACCCGGATGGACAGCGAAACCAACATCACAGACAACTGGAATTTCTGCCCGCTGCTGTGTGTGAAGATGAAATGTCTTTGATAGTTGGGTGATTTTAAACATGGCTCATACCTGCAAAACGGAGCTGACGAGGAGCTGCGTATAGGGGTGTTGCGGGTCGTCAAGAACCTGATCGGCAAGGCCTGTCTCAACGATCTCGCCGCGCTGCATTACCATCATCCGATGCGCCAGCATTCGCACAACAGCAAGATCATGGGTTACGATAATCACTGACAGGCCTAAATCCTGAACAAGGGAGCGCAGCAAATCGAGAAGCCGAGCTTGAACAGAGACGTCCAGCCCGCCAGTCGGTTCATCCATAAACACAAGGCGCGGACTTGTAACGAGATTACGGGCGATCTGCAAACGCTGCTGCATGCCGCCAGAAAACGTTGCTGGACGGTCATCAATGCGACCTACGGACAGCTCAACACGGTCCATCCAGCTGCATGCATCCTGTCTTATATTGCCATAATGCCGGGCACCAATATTCATCAGACGCTCGCCAATATTGCCGCCGGCACTAACCGACATGCGCAACCCATCTCGCGGGTTTTGATGCACATAGGCCCATTGCGTGCGGGCAAGAAGGCGTCGTTCGGGCTCCGGCATCGCCAGTGTTGAGACCAATCCAGTGCCATCAACATCAAAACACACATCGCCGTGATCGGGGGCCAGATGCCCGGCAAGGCAGCTCAGCAAGGTGGATTTACCAGAGCCGGACTCACCAACGATCCCCATGATTTCGCCCGGATGGAGATCAAAACTGACGTCACGACAGCCAAGCTGCGCACCGTAGCTTTTTCTGAGGCCCGAGACACTGAATAAAGGTGTTTTCCGCATTACCCCTCCTCGCTGTCGAACAGATCTGACTGATCGCCAACATGCCCCCGCTCGTGCCGAGTCGAACAATAATCAGTGTCCGAACATACATACATGCGGGTTCCCTGATCATCCATAATCACCTCATCAAGATAGCTGTCATCCGCTCCACATAATGCGCAGGCACCTGGCGCGCGTAATCTGTCAAAAGGATAGTCCTCAAAATCCAGGCTTTTGACATGGCTATAAGGAGGAATGGCATAAATTCGCTGTTCGCGGCCTGCCCCAAACAGCTGGATGGCAGCGCAATCGCTCATTTTTGGATTGTCAAATTTGGGAATGGGCGATGGGTCCATCACATAACGTCCCTCGACATTCACCGGATAGGCATAGGCCGTGGCAATGTGGCCATGCTGGGAAATGTCCTCATAGAGTTTGACGTGCATCAGCCCATACTCAGACAGCGCGTGCATTTTCCGCGTTTCTGTCTCGCGCGGTTCGAGAAAGCGCAGGGGTTCGGGAATCGGTACCTGATAGACGAGCAATTGTCCCTCGGTCAATTCGGTCTCCGGAATGCGATGGCGTGTCTGGATCAGGCTTGCCTCATCCGTTGCCTCGGTGGTTCTGACGCCGGCAGTGCGGGCAAAGAAACTACGGATGGATACTGCGTTGGTTGTATCATCCGCGCCCTGATCGATGACCTTTACACAATCATCAGGAGTGAGGCAGGCAGCTGTGACCTGCACCCCACCCGTTCCCCAGCCATAGGGCATCGGCATCTCGCGTGAGGCGAAAGGCACCTGATAGCCGGGAATGGCAAGCGCCTTCAGCAAAGCGCGCCGGATCATCCGCTTCGTCTGTTCATCCAGATAGGCAAAATTATAGCTGTCAGTTGCATCAAAATTATGGGTCTCAGGATTATGTGTAGTGGTATCGTTTTTGTCATTTGCCGAGGGTGTGATTATCTGTTCAGTCATCCTGCTGCCGCCTCTGCCGTGTAGCGGCGTCTCTTCGCATCTGCCGGACAAGTTCGAGTTCGGATTGAAAGTCTACATAATGGGGAAGTTTGATATGTTCGACAAAGCCGGTGGCCTGAATATTGTCGCAATGCGAGAGGACAAATTCCTCGTCCTGTGCTGCGGCACCAAGATCATCCTCACCTAGTTCGCGCCAGCGCAAGGCACGGTCAACAAGTGCCATGGCAATGGTTTTTCGTTCCTGTTGGCCAAAGGTCAATCCATAGCCACGGGTAAATTGCGGTGGTTCGGTCTTTGACCCCTGAAATTGATTCACGGTTTCGCATTCAGTAACCTCCACCTCGCCAATTTCGATGGCAAAGCCAAGCTCGGGTATCATTATCTCAACAGCAACCATGCCGATGCGTAGCTCACCAACAAAGGCGTGATTGCGGGCATAACCACGCTGCGTTGAATAGCCAAGCCCAAGCAAAAACCCCTCATCACCGCGCGCTAATGCCTGGAGGCGAACAGCCCGGCTTGCCGGAAGCGCTAACGGTTCACGGGTGAGATCACCCGGCTCGGCATTGGTCAGCTCTTCTTCCTGAATGAGATCATCCCTGTTTAGCAATTCAAGAATGTGCGGGACATCTTCACTCAACGCCTCAGCCTTGCTTGCCGCGCCTATCTCACCGTCAGCTGCTAATCTGAAATCAAGTAAACGATGCGTGTAGTCAAAAGTGGGGCCCAAAATCTGTCCACCCGGAATATCCTTGAAGGTAGCGGAAATCCGTCTTATGCATCGCATTGACGAGGTATCAACCGGCAGCGCATAGCCAAGGCGCGGCAATGTGGTGCGATAGGCGCGGATTAGGAAAATCGCCTCAATCAGATCACCACGCGCCTGTTTGATAGCAAGCGCCGCCAGATCGGGGTCATAGAGCGACCCCTCGGCCATGACCCGGGCAACCGACAGAGCAAGCTGTTCTCTGATCTGGTCCAGCGACAGGGCGTCAAACAAAGTGTCACCGCGCCGAATTTCGCCAAGCCACTGATGCGCGTTGGCAATAGCGTGCTCGCCACCTTTGACCGCAACATACATTAGATCACCTCAATTCTGGTTGAGCGGGGAAGCGCCGCAACAGCGGAAGATGAAGTCAGGATGAAATCGAGGCCAAGTGGAAAGTGGGCCGTATTCACCTGCATCAACGCCGGATCAGGCAGACATAATGTGGAAAAATTCTGAATGCCCGGCCCAGTCAGACGGCAGGCGTTGCTGCCCTCACGAGCTAGCGAAACCAACTCGGTTATCAGCGTTGTCGAGCGGTCAGGAAATTCAGCACTACCAACGGGAAAAGCACTGAGGGGGGTAAAATCCTGCCAACTACCTATCGCGATCACCGCCTCACCGGCCGCAGAAAAGGGCGCGCCAGTGTGAAAGGAAATCCAGCTTCGCAGATCTGGCGTATCAACCGACACGCCGACGAATAACGGGGTTTCTGGATCACATAGGGTAAGCAGAACCACGCCGGCAGCAACTGATATCGAAGGCGGTGGTGCTGCGCCAGCCAACTGATGGATCGTTCCGGGCTGGGCCATCGCCTGCAAGAGAGACCGAAATGCGGTGGCTGATTGAATCGGCAGGTCTAAAAAACCGCCTTTAAGCGCATCTGGCTGCATCAATTCTCTCCTCTGACAAGGGTGAAGAAATCAACCTTGGTTGCCGCAGCCTTTCTCGCAGTCTCGGCCAACGTTGCCTCACGTTTGCCAGCCAGCACCGACAGGATTTTGTTCGTGACGACCGGCGCCTCGGCGGTTTGCAGCAAGGCATCGCATAACGCTACATGCCGGGCCGCTTGTTTTGAGCGTCCCCTTATATAGCCATGACCTACTGTGCCGCATGACAGTTGTACCGAGCAGCGTGACACCGTCATCTCACCCAGATTGAAAGCATCACCCTTGCCGCCCATGCGTCCACGCACCATGACGCTGCCAATCTCTGGAGGGCGTAATTCAGTGTAGTCTGGTGACAGATTTGCTGTCGCCCAGCATCCCATCAGTTCGTTGGCGTCTGCCTTTGCCATCAGACCAAGCCATTCCTGACGTTTCATTTTGGCCTCTTCTATCTTTGCCACTATGATTCTTTTCGCAAAGTGTATGTACATCAATATACAACTAGACAAATTATAGATGGCAGGCCATGGTTTTTCAAATTGAATTTTGTTAAATTTTTGTGACAGAGATGATGTGCATGCTATGGAAAGAAATTCATCACAAACTGCTGAATGATGTTCGCGCAGGGCATTACTCAGCTGGTGAAAAAATACCGACTGAAGCCGAGCTAGCGCGTCGATTCAATGTCAACCGTCACACCGTAAGGCGGGCGCTTAGCTTACTGCGTGACGAAGGGTTTGTTTTTTCCAAAAGGGGCGCTGGTGTTTTTGTCACCGGTAAAAATGCAACCTATCGCATTGGCAAACGAACCAGATTTTCGCAAAATATTTCCTCAGATGGCGTGCCGTCGCGCCAGGTCACATCTGTTGAAACGCGTCATGCGACTTATCTTGAGGCTGGTAAGCTGGCACTCAAAACCAGCGACATGGTGCATGTAGCTGAAGGCCTTGGTTACCTTGAGAATACACCGATCATGCATTCTGTGAGCCAGTTTCCTGCTGGCCGCTGTGATGGAATTCTTACGTATTTGCAGACCAACCCTTCAAAGACAGATGCCTTTGCCGCTCTTGGCATTGCCGATTATCTCCGCAAGGAGACCGAGGTGACAGCGGTGACGGCCACAGCTATGATGGCGAATATGTTGAGTTGCGCGGTGGGCGCGCCTTTGCTGCGCGTAAATTCAGTAAATATCTTGGTTGATGGTACGCCGATTGAGTATGGCACCACACATTTCATCGGCGACCGTATGGTCTTAAGTGTCCATAACGAATAGGGCACTAGCCGTCATATCTTGTAAGGAATATCTTGGCTGCAGACTCCAGAAATAAAAAGCTAGGGTTAGCGCCGTCTTGAAGTTGCACGAAGATACCTAATGGTCCATAGAGAGAGTCTCGTTTAGAACATCCTGATATATTCACTACGCTTGTTTTAAATTTGTTAAATAGAGCACATGAAATTTATTAAGAAAACTTTGCCCAGTAATGAGGATATTGAAATGGCTATATCATTTCACTGGACACATATGTTAGTTGCTTTTCTTTATCTTATTTTTCTAGGCTGGTTCCTAATTGGATTTTTTATCTTTTTTTCAATGGTAATCGAAAAATGGACGACAGAAAGGGCTTTAACTAGCCGACGACTAATCGTTAAAGTTGGGCTAATTAGTCGCTCGACAGAGGAAATCAGTTGCAACCGAATTGAAGAAGTAAATTTAGCCCAGTCGATTTTTCAGAGAATTTTTGGATGCGGTAATATTAGAATAAAAGGTGTTGGATCGGGCGAGATAGTTTTGAAAAATATTGATAATCCACTTGAAGTGCAGAGAAAAATTAACGAGTTGCGGCAGCGGAATTCATAGTTGCCTATGAGTATACAAACCAAACACCACCTTAAAATTTGGGTCCTCTATTAACTCGTTATCACCTGGGAGGGAGATTTAATCAAAACGTATTCCAAAGGTGGCATGCTTTGTTTATTTTGAGCCAGCACTTGATTATGCCGATTGTTCATTCACGGCAAGGTTGTAGTTGATGGCGGCTGTTGAGCTTTCCAACCAGATTATTTGCTGCATAAAAATGCGGTTACAATAATCCCCTAGTTTGTTAATTATTGCTGAAACAGTGGCATTTCTCTTTGCCAATAGGAAAGATAATCAAGGCTTTATTGCCAGAATACTAACAAGCTCTGGCTTTATTACACTATATTAGTAATAAATCCAGTAACGTAACGTGCCGGCATCATATCAAAAGCTGGATTAGCTACTCGACTAACTGGGATTGAGATATCGATGGTTTCTAACTGACCGGACTCTGTACTCCCGGCCATTTTCAGCACCTGGATTTCGGCGCGTTCTTAGATTGGAATGCTAAAGCCATCCTCAATTTTGAAATCAATTGTGGAAACTGGAAGTCCAGCATAGTAAGGAAATTTATTATCCTTGGCCGCAAGGGCTTTTAGGTAGGTTTCAATTTTATTGCAGACATCTCCAGTTACAGTTGTTCTGTCAGACCTGACAATGACAAAGCCTACCATTCCATGCTGCATCAAATGTCAACCTGCATTATCAAAAATTAAGGTGTTGCTTACCCCATTGTGACGCAATTCCCATGCTGTCAGAGCGGCCCCTTGATTGCGAGGCCTAGTTTCATTCACCCAAACTTTGATTTCAAACCCCTCCTCCACCGCTCCATAAATCGGCGCGGTAGAGGTGCCGCGATCAAATATAGCAGCCATCCAGCGTTGCAATGGGTCACTATATGAACTGGGCTTCCGTTGGGCTTTTTATTGGCAATGTTTTGGCTGATATCCAAACCAAATTTGCCAATGCGGGTGTTGTTTGCAACATCTTTATCGGCCAGTTCAAGTGCCAAATTACCTGCAGCGTCAACTCGGTCATGCGAAGGAAGAAATTTTGGTTTTTCCGCTACCCGTTTGCAAGGCCATTCAAGATTTATAGCAGTAGGCCTCGCTGAGTTAAGACATTTAAAAGCATTATAGATCCTTCTATCACTTCGATTCTGCTGCATTGCGAGATTAAAGCCAAAAGCAGCGGTCACACTGATTAATGGTGCCTCTTGAAGATACCTACTCTGGATCGCTACAACTGACTCCTGTAGGCTATTTAGTCTAACAATATTAAATTCATGTGGTACTTTGCGCTGGTCGCTGACTTTGACTTAATCTTCTATCGTGTCTATCCAGATTATCCGATAGGGAGAGTTAATGATTAGCACGATTCAATTTTCCAAAAACAAGGTCCGCTATAAAGTAACAAGCGAACTATAAATAGAATAATACGCAATCATGTATCCAGTTGGGTACAGAGGACACAGTTGGAGTGATATACATGGTAGAACATAAAATAGTGCTCGGGGTTATTGGAGGTTCTGGGATCTATGCTATTGATGGTGTTGAAAATGGCAAATGGGTCAAGGTTACAACACCATATGGAGATCCGTCCGATGAAATTTTTACGGGCAAATTGAACGGCCTACACGTTGCATTTCTACCTCGTCATGGACGGGGTCATTTATATTCACCGAGCACGTTGCCCTATCGGGCAAATATTTATGCGATGAAGTCTCTTGGCGTCACGGATATTCTATCCATCTCCGCCTGCGGCAGTTTGCGTCAAGACTATAAGCCTGGTGAATTTGTTATTGTTGATCAATTTATTGATCGCACCTTTGCTCGTAAAAAAACCTTTTTTGATGGTGCCTGCGTTGCTCATGTAAGCGTTGCCCACCCTGTATGCGGACGCCTTGGAGAAATTGTAAGAAAAGCCATGGCCGAACTAAATATATCTTATCAAAAGAAGGGAACATACATGACTATGGAGGGCCCTCAGTTCTCAACTCAAGCGGAATCACTTCTTTACAAGGATAATTGGGGCTGTGATGTAATTGGCATGACCAACATGCCAGAAGCTAAATTAGCTCGAGAGGCCGAGATTTGTTACGCTTCGATCGCTATGGTTACGGATTTTGACTGTTGGCACCCTGATCATGAGAATGTTGAAGTAAATGACATTATAAAAACGCTTATGGCAAATGCTGTTGCTGGCAAAGATATGTTCAAAAAAGTCACTGAAATGGCAGGTTTGTGTCGCCCTAATTGCTCCCAAGGATGTGATACAGCCTTACAGTATGCAATTATCTCAGACTTAGAAATGGTCCCTGCAGCTGAAAAACAAAGGCTGGGGATCATCGCCGAACGTATCTTCAACAAAGAGTTAAAATGATGGATTTGAAACAATATGTAAGAACTGTCCCTGATTTTCCCCAAAAAGGCGTTATGTTTCGTGATGTTACTACTCTGTTCAACAACGCGGAAGTGTTCGCAGAAATGATTGACCAATTTGAAAGAAGCTGGTTGGACCAACAGATTGACGGTATTGCTGGCATCGATGCCCGAGGCTTTGTCATCGGTGGCGCACTTGCCTATAAGATGAGGCTGCCTTTTATTGCATTGCGAAAAAAAGGTAAATTGCCTTACGAAACTATCAGCAAGGAATACGATCTCGAATATGGTAAGGCGGTACTCGAAATACATAAAGATGCGATTGAGCCAAGATCATCGGTGCTGGTCATTGATGATTTGATTGCAACGGGTGGCACTGCGGCCGCTGGAATACATCTCGTTAGGGCTATCGGTGCTCAGGTGGTAGGTTGCGGATTTATTGTCGATCTCCCAGACATTGGTGGAACAGCCAAGCTTGAGGCGATGGGTGTCACTGTTCGATCCCTGATAGCATTTGAAGGCCACTAAAAGCCAAAACCAAGCCTTGGGAACAGATTATGGATAGAGATAATTGGGACATAAAGAAGACTAAAGCCTATGCTGGCAAGGTATGCAGATACAGGTGCAATACCAACCTTGCGCATATTGTACAAACATCCTGACCCGTTGGCTTGGATCCAGATCTGTTGATGAATTGAGATGGCAACATTTTCTGTAACGTTGTGACACCAGAACGTTTTGGGTATATCATAGGGATCGAGCTTGCCAATAGTTTGGGGAGGTCCCGCTTAATAGGGATGTTCCATTTCCATTGACGGAAAAGTTGTGAACAGGTCTGATTCTCAATTTGGCTGTTATAAGAAGAATATGGTGCGGGGCTTTTCTGCTTAGTTTTAAAAAAACACTCAGTCTGAGCACCTAAGCACTTTTTTTCAGAAGTTTTCGCATTAAGTTTTTGAGCTGATTCTTGATGGAGTTGCTGTGTATTGGAATAAATCAAACTTAGTTATTGTAGCGATATTTTTGCTATTGGTGGGTTGTGAGTCGAGCTCAAAAACTATGGCAAAAAATGTTTATGGCAATGCTGAGGCTGTTTCCAACTCTGATTGTAGAAAGAGCATTCAGACCGTCGAGTCGCGGGAATGGTCCGCGAAAGCAACAACGCTGTTGACACCATTGGTTTTGTTGGCTGGCGCTTTACCGTCCGCAGCCGTGCTGGTTGCGAATGGTGGTGTTATCGTTGATGATGAAGTAAATGCAAACCGCATTGCAAAGGATTGTGAACTAAAAACTATGACGCAGGATGACGCGGGAGTGTTTACCAATGTGCTCAAGCGTGGATCAATTTCCCTGATTTCTGGTGCTTCCTCACCCATTACGCCACCTGTTCAGGTTGGAGTTGAATAATACTCTCAATGATCGAGTTGGTGTCGCCATGGTGGATTGCAGCCGCTCTGCTCACAGTTCATTGCTGCCGCCTTCGCTGCCAAAGTAAGAGATAACTTGAGGGAGTTGATATCGATTTTTCGTAAGCTGTCAGGATTACTGCAGCCTGTTTCGATGACCCATCCCAATATGCTGGCCATGAAGGTGTCTCCAGCGCCAACAGTATCAATGATCTGATGTGTCTTTGCTGCGGGTATACTTACATCGCCGGCTGCAACAAAGCCTCGCGCACCATCGGCCCCAAGAGTCAAAATTAACATTGCAGCATTGCAGTTGGCCCGACAATTGGCGAGCGCCTTTTCTAATGGCTGATTAGGATAGAGCCATTTGAGATCTTCATCACTAAGCTTCAAGATGTCGGCAATTTTTATCAGCTTGCGTAACCGGCGAACATACTGTTCGCGATTGCTGACAAGTGCTGGCCTTATGTTGGGATCGAGTGAGGTGAGGATATTTTTGGCGTTACAGAGTTCGAATCTCTGCTTCCATACTTCGGCATCTTCACCATCAATAAGCGCGAGGCCACCAACATGAAAAATTTTTGTATCCCTTGGTATGGCGCTAGCCAGCGATGATGGGCGCACTTGCCGCTCCGCCGTTCCGTCCCGATAGAACCTATAGGAAGGCGTTCCTTTGGAGTCGATCGACACAACGGCAAGCGAGGAGGGATTCTGCACGCGCGCACTGGCAATGGACACATTACTTTGGAGAAGGCGTGCGCGAAGTATGTCGCCAAAAATATCTGACGATATTGGCGTGAGATAACTCACTTCATGGCCCAGGCGGCCAATTGCCGTCGCAACGTTGAACGGTCCTCCACCTGGGACGGCAACGAGCTCCAGATCGTCACTACCCGCTTTGCAGCGCGCAAATAGGTCAATCAGATTTTCACCTCCGACAGCTATCATAGCAAATACTCCGAATAAATGGGCGCCGCCGTCATTCTACTACAATGTGTCCAGTCAAAAAATGCAAAGGGGTTGTCATTGCCTTCTGTACTCTCGCTTAAAGTGCTATCCAGAAAATTAACTTGCAGCACATTAGTTAAAAACCATCGACGATTACCGTCAAACTCTTGACCCTACGATTGCAAAGCTGCGAACCTTAGACAACTTTAATGAAGTTATGTTTATCCTGAGCAAAAAAATATCGACTTAAGCTTGATTTTTTTGCTTCTATTTCCTGATTTTGTCCCAAATGCTAAACAGGGCATAGTCATGACAGAATGGATATTACCTAAACAGATTTAATGCGTTGGGCCGTGATTAGTAGGAGATAAAAATTAATAAAGTGAGACAAGCGTAGGGTGTTTGATGAAATGTTGGAAAATAATATAGTACGGAAAATTGCTGTCATATTCGTGACAGATGCTGTCGGGTTCAGCAAACTCATGGAACAAAATGAGGAACAAACTTTGCGCAGTTTTAGATCTTGTAAAGAGATCCTTGACAATTTGTTTGAAGAACATGGCGGTAGAATTTTTAATACTGCAGGAGATTCTGTTCTTGCGGAGTTTCAAAGCGCTGTTTCTGCAGTGATTTGTGCGTCAGAATTTCAAAAGCTTATTAAGCAACGTAATTCGGCCTTGGATAACAAAGACGCGCAAATGAGATTTCGCGTTGGCATCAATATGGGTGATGTGATTGTTGAAAACCAAAATTTATATGGTGACGGTGTTAATGTGGCGGCGCGTTTGGAGGCGCTCGCGCAGCCTGATAGCGTTTGCCTCTCGAAAGGTGTCCATGATTTTGTAAGTCAGAAAGTTGAATTGAATTTCATTGATATTGGTGATCAACAGGTCAAGAATACGATAGTGAGGGCGTATGATATGGTCCTTGATGGCACCAGCCAGCGTGGCAAAAATCAGACCAATGAAAAAAATGAGACAAAAGGCACATTATCAACGCCGCCAACGATTGCTGTGTTACCGTTTGTGAATCAAAGTAACGATCCCGACCAGGATTACTTTGCTGATGGAATTTCAGAAGACATTATTGCCAATCTCTCTAGTTGGAAAACCTTCCCCGTGATTGCACGCAACACCAGCTTTACTTACAAAGACTCGAACCTCAAATCATCTATGATTGCTCAAGAAATGGGTGCTCGTTATTTGGTGACTGGGAGCGTTCGCAAGGGGGGCAGTAAGGTTAGGATTACGGCCAATTTGATCGATGCAATAGATGATCAACAAATATGGTCACAAAGATGGGATCGTCCTTTGGACGATATATTTGAAGTTCAGGATGAAGTTTCGCAATCAGTTGCGGTGCTCATTGTGCCGGCACTTAAAGGCAAAGAGCATAGCCGAGGGTTGCTGTCAAAAAAAACAACTGATTTGTCAGCTTGGGATTTGTATCTGCAAGCATTGAGCCTTTTCAACGATTTTGATCCAAAATACCCAGAAATT
The DNA here is from genome assembly GCA_902623185.1 of uncultured SAR116 cluster alpha proteobacterium. Classification (GTDB taxonomy): domain Bacteria; phylum Pseudomonadota; class Alphaproteobacteria; order Puniceispirillales; family Puniceispirillaceae; genus MED-G116. The sequence continues at coordinate 9,623 of CACNSW010000013.1, read as the reverse complement.
GCCTTGAAATGTGAAGCTGCAGTTGCGTTGGATTCGAATTTTTGTGAGGCTTACACGCTTCAATGCCGTTCCCTAACAAACTGGATTTTTGACCAAAGAGAACCCGAAAAGCGTGGTGACCACGAACAGCTTTTTCATAGGCTGGCGCAGAAAGCCTATGATTTAAATCCAAATAATCCAGAGGCTGTGATAATGCTGAGCCGCTCTTTCAATTTGCGGGGTGATTTTGAAAAGAGGGTTGAATTTGCAGAATTGGCTCTCGATTTAAACCCAAGTAACCCCGCTGCAAATCAAGACCTTGCAATGGCGATTACAAGTTTTGGCCGGTATGATGAAGCCTTAATTTATCTCCAGAAAGCAATCGATTTAGACCCTTTAGGCCGGAGTAAATATGAAGGCTTTTTACCACTGATTTATCTGGGTATGAAAGATTCTGAAAATGCGAAACGATGGGTGACTTTATTCCGTGACAAAAGTGGCCATAGTCGTTGGTACGGTTGGTTAGCGGCTGTTGAGGCGCACCTTGGAAACATGGAAGAGGCAGAAAAATCACTAGCTGTGTTTTTAGAAAAACGCCCTGAGATTAAGACTCTGCGTGACTATGAAAAGGTTGTTCCAACCCTTGCCAAAGACTATGTGATGAGTGGGCTTGCTAAAGCTGGAATGCCAAGTTGATGAAAAAAATGATGTTGAGCAATATGATACAGTAGCGGATTTGTGACTTTATGCTGTTGCCTAAAGTGGGTGGGGATTGAACATTTGTGGTCCAAAGTAATTTTTTCAAGTTAAATTTAATTAAAATTTTTCGGAGGTTAAAAAACTCTAAAGGTCTCTCTCTAACTTTACTTTTTTCCGTTACAGTTATTTTTCAGGCTCATTCCGAACAACTTGGTCGTCAATCCCCCGTTTTTATTATTCCTGAAGGGGGGCCAGCAACCATTCCAGCAACTCATTTAGAATTCCTCGAGGGCGCTGATGAGACAGCAACTTTTGAATTCCTGAAAGAGGCTGAGTGGGCGCCAAAACTTCATGCGGATCAGTCCCTTGTAGAGGGCTATTGGGTCCGTTTGCGTATCCAGAATACACTCCCTACTGATGCCGTTGGGATCAAACATAATTTCAACAAGGAAAAACGGATTTTTGCCCACCATAGCGGTGGAGTTGTGGAGTACCCTTACTGGTCAAGCAGCAAGGATAACTGGATTGATGAGGGTAGACTAAATGAACATTATCTTGTGATGATGCCCCAAGGTGAAATCACCACAATCTATAATTTTTTCCGCAGCAAACCTTTTGACAGATATTTTAGCAAGGTCGATGGGCTTGATCGAATAACTGTTGGCAAATGGAACGACATTCGTCTCCTCGAATTTTTCCGGCTGGCGACCAACCTAATAGTTGTCGCAATTGCCACTGCTTTTGGCCTTTATTATTTGTTTATGTTCGTGGTAGGGCGTGGCAGCTATTTTTGGCTTTCAGCAAGCCTGTTTCAGATTTCTATCCATTCTTGTTTGTATTTGGCGCTTTCGTCAGTGATTATGCCGCCGTTATGGCTGTCCAACGTCGAGATGGGTATGGCATCAACTTCGCTGCTTTTTGTGCTTCTGATCCAATTCTTTAGAACTTCTCTTGATTTGCCCAATAACTTCCCATTCCTCAACCGGGTTTTTCTTTTAGGAATCGCTTTCTATTTGATCTCTGTTTTTGTACATGTTGGATCTTCACTGACTTATCCAAGCGCACCCTACCTAGACCTGGTGGCACACCCTCCAGACCGCGCGGGACCAGGTATTATAAAGCTAAGCTTCCTGATTCCACCATTTTTGCTGTTATTACTTGGATCGGCAATTTTGTCTTTTATATTATGGCGGCGTGGCAGCAACTATGCAAAATTTTTGATGATTTCCTTTGCCCTGCCATTCCTAGCTGTGCCAATAACTGGAGTGACGTTTCTTGCATTTGGTTTTTCCTGGCAAGCCTGGATGGTAATATCGGCTGTTGTTGGCTTTTTGATGTTGGCAATGTTCATCACATTTGGTTTTGCCGTGGCACAGCAATTAAATGATATGAAAAATCTCGCATTGACTCAGCAGATAAGCCTCACCAAAGCTTATCAGCGTTTCGTGCCGCCGCAGTTGCTGAAGAACCTGGGCAGGAATAGTATACTTGACGTTAGGCTTGGTGATCAGGTTGTCGTTGAGATGAGTATAATGTTCTCTGACATAAGATCTTTTACAGAAATTTCTGAGGCCATGTCACCGGGCGAAAACTTTGCTTTTGTGAATGCATATTTAAGTCTTGTGGGTCCAATCATCAGGGCTCACAACGGTTATATCGATAAATTCATGGGTGATGGGGTGATGGCTTTGTTTCCAGATTCGGCGGCAGATGCCGTCAAAGCTGCGATTGAAATGCAAATGGAGCTTTATCGCTATAACGATGAGCAGGAAAAAACTGGGGCACCAAGAATCAATGTTGGCATCGGAATCAATTCGGGCCGGATGATGCTTGGCACTCTTGGTGAGTCAGACCGGATGGAAGGGTCGGTTATTAGCGATTCTGTCAATCTAGCCTCAAGACTGGAAGGGCTTACCAAGCGTTACGGGTCAAAGGTCATTATCTCAGAACATACATTCAGGAAGTTGGACACTGCCAAAACTGTCTGCCGTGAAATCGATAGCGTTGTGGTGAAGGGTAAAGACAGACCGGTCAAAGTTTTTGAAGTGATTGATGCAGAACCCCCACAAATTGCCAGATCAAAACGGGATGATCTGCCGCAATTCAACGAAGCAATGTCTCTTTATAAAAACCAGAAATTTGCTAAGGCTCGCGACCTATTCCAAGCTATCTTGTTAAGTGGTGAAAATGATATTGTTGCGAGACTCTTTGTAGAGCGTTGCGAGAGACTGCTCGAGGAGGGTTGGAACCCAAAGACTTGGGACGGAGTTGAGAGGCTTGAGACGAAGTGATTGATGTAAAATCAGTTCAGTGAGGTAATTCAATTAATGGTGTATCGGTGCAGAAGAAAAAAGAAGAAGAATTTGCGCCGGGTGACTTTTGTTCTGATCATTGGCCTATTAATTGTTTTTTCTCATCTTTCGGGGTGTGAGCAGTTTGGTGCATTGCCGTCTGGCAATAGCTATCTGCGGATAAAAAAATCTGAAAACTATAATTTAAGCGAGGATAAATTTGTTAATCTGGAACAGGATGCGGTCCTGTCCGGGCCTGGGTTTTGGGATAACCCTATGGAAAACTGGAATAATAATTTCTTCTTTAACACTAACAAAACACGGCCTGATGGTTTGTTGCCTGAAAGCAAAGCGCCATTGCCTAGTGACTTTCATGAAAGTGCAGGAAATATAAAATTTGTTTGGCTTGGTCATTCCACCATCCTAATGTCCATCAATGATAAAGTGGTTCTCTTTGACCCGATATTTTCAAATGCTGCGTCACCTTTGAGCTTTGTTGTTAAACGTTTCCAACCACCGGTGATTGATTTAGCATCCCTTCCAGATGTCGACATTGTCGTTGTCTCGCATGACCATTATGACCACCTCGATATGGAAACAATTAAGCAGTTGCGCAGCAAAGGCATCAGCTTTGTTGTCCCGTTAGGGTTAAGGGCACATTTGGAACGTTGGGGCGTCTCGCCTGAAAAAATTACCGAGCTTGATTGGTGGGAGGAGGCCCAGATTGATGGCTTGAATCTGATCTGCACTCCCTCGCAGCATTTTTCTGGGCGTAGGGGACCTTATAAGGAAAAGCGATCGTTGTGGGCGTCATGGCTGATTCAATCATTGGGCAAGTCGGTCTATTTCAGTGGTGATTCCGGCTATGCTGAACATTACCGGGAGATTGGTGAACGTTACGGATCTGTTGACTTAGTCTTCATGGACTCTGGTCAATACAACACTCGTTGGCGTTATGTGCACAACATGCCAGAAGAAGCCGTACAGGCGGTTCTAGATATGGATGGTCAGCTATTGGTGCCTATCCATTGGGGGATGTTCACATTATCAATGCATGATTGGTTTGAACCTCCGGTCCGTGTGCTTGCTGAAGCGGCAAAAAGAAATGTGAGCGTGCTGACTCCGCTGTTGGGCCAGTTTGTTGACTTATCAGAATTGCCAACAAATGATAAATGGTGGGAACACGTCGATTAATAATAAAAATATCCAAGGGTAGAGCGTAATTACTAATGGCTTTACTTGGATGGTTTTTGAATTTTTCTCAACCGGTCGGAAAGAATTCCCACTACACCGCGAACAAAAATGTTTGATTCATTGAGGTAGGTGTTGAACTCGTCTTTTGTCACTGAAATGACATCACATTCTTCAAGGCATCTGGCATCAGCCATACGGAGTTCGTCATCAATCACGCCCATTTCTCCAAAGATCTCATTTTCGCGGATTACAAAGTTTGGATCTTTGGTTTCGTTTGTTGGTAAAAATATGCCAACGGATCCCCTTGCAAGGAGGAACACCGTTCCAGCTGTGTCACCAGCTTTAAAAATTGTTTGATGTTGTTTTAAAGTTTGTTTTTGCATTGGGCTGCCCTTTATCCGAGATGGATCCCCTGATTTTGGTGAGCAAGAAAAACATCAGGATTTCTTATTATTTTTTTTATTTTTCTTAGCTGATAATCTGTACGTTCTGGAGCGTGATGAGTGATTGCGAGTTGCTTGCAGTTGGTTTGATCCAGAAATCTTATTCCCTGCTCAATTGATGAATGACCCCAGCCTAGAAATTTTTCTAGCTCATTATCAGTAAACATCCCATCCCAAATTGCCAACTCTGCACCTTCCGTGAAGCCAACGAGACCCTCCAGTTGACTCTCCTTATATTCGTTGTCAAGAAGGCAGCAAAGCTTGGTAGTTGCAGTTTCAATACTGTAGGCGGCGCAGTCTCCAGGATGATTAAGTTGGTAGGTATTGAGATAGAAAGCCTGAGCAAAAATCGACTTTACTTCATTGAAAGTCTTGATTTTTAGGTGTGGGATTTCAGACAAAAGGTCGACTGGAAAAAATTTGCTACCATAATAACTCTGGATGTAGCCGTGGGTTTCTTCGCCGGAGCAAAGCGCCGAAGAGATAAAAATTTCGCATTGTCTGGAAAATAGACCCCGGTTGAAGCCTAATCCTTGTATATGGTCATGATGAAAATGGCTTAACAAGATGATCACGGGCCGATCATTACGAATTTTGATATTCTGAAAACCACTACCTGCGTCCAAAATGATTTGGGCCTCATCTGTCATCAATTCGATACAAGTAGTGTGTCCTCCAAATTCTGAAAATTCTGCCCCACATGTGGGAACAGAGCCGCGAACACCGTGAAAAGTAATTTTCATTTAAACCTTCCTTACGACAAGCGACTTGGATTAAGATTATGGAGCCTTTATCAATTGACCCCTGCTTGTTTGTTACTACAATAAAAATCTTATCTAAGGCACTCCAAAAATTAAGACGTAATGTTAGCTGGTGAAAAACTCATGGATCACCGATATGGTATCAGGTTTAATTCCTTGCAATTATGGAGAGCTATCGGCGACAAACTGCATAAAAAATTGAAGCAGTTTGGCTCCCCTTTTATTAGGACACAAATTGTGATTGATTACATGCTGTCACAGCGCGTTTTGTCATTTCCTTAATGAGATGAGCGCGATAATCACGTGGGGCGTGGATGTCATTAATTAGTTCATCACTACTTATGATTATAGATTCAACAGCATCTGGAGCAAACAGGTCGGTAAGCGCTATTTCCAATGCTTCATGACGGAAAACGCCATCCTCACCTGCACCTGTAACAGCAACACGCACCGTTTCGCTTTTAGCTACAAAAACGCCGACCATGGCAAAGCGTGATGCCGGATTTGGAAACTTGGCGTAGGCGGCCGCTGTGGGCTTTGGAAAGCTGATTGCTGTGATGATTTCATTGTCTTCAAGAGACGTTTCAAACATGCCCATGAAAAAATCATCAGCGACGATGTCACGGTTGCTGGTATGAATTGTTGCTCGAAGCGCAAGAACCGCTGAAGGATAGCATGCTGAAGGGTCATTATTGGCAATTGATCCACCAATAGTGCCGCGATTTCGTACCTGTCGGTCGCCAATTTTTGCAGCTAATGTCGCTAGTGCTGGAATACCATTCGCTACAATTTGTGATGTTTCGACATCCACATGAGTTGTCATTGATCCAATTTTAATTGTATCACCAAGATCTTCTATTCCTGCGAGGCCGCAGTCAGCAAGGTCCACGAGCATCTTTGGACGCGCAAGGCGCTGCTTCATGATAGGTAGTAAGGTCATGCCGCCAGCGATTAGTTTTCCATCATCGCCAAGTTTTGCTATAGCATCATTCGTGCTTGAGGCTCTGATATAGTTTGTCTGATACAAAGTTCTGTTTCACTCCATAACTCTGGTTTGATCTCGGCTGATGCTCTTAGGCACCCATTAACACGTTATTGTCATGGGCATGTCAATCTTCTCTCATAGCACGCGCGGCTGACTGTACTGACTGAATTATGTTGTGGTAACCCGTGCAACGACAAAGATTACCCTCGAGGCCTTCACGGATTTCCTGCTCTGTCAAATTAGGTTTGTTTGATACCAACTCAATGGCACTCATAATCATTCCAGGTGTACAAAAACCGCATTGCAGACCATGATTTTCATGAAAGGCTTCTTGCATAGGATGCATCCGTTTACCACCAGCAATTCCTTCAATTGAGGTAATTTCTTGACCATTTGCCATCACTGCTAACATAGTACATGACTTTATCGAGACACCATTTAGATGAATGACACAGGCCCCACATTGGCTGGTGTCACAACCGACATGGGTTCCTGTTTTGCCGAGCGTCTCTCGGATGAAATCAACCAGTAGCGTATTGTCAGGGACATCCGCGCTTACTGACTCACCATTAAATTTGAAATCTACGATTGCCATTTTTCTTTAAATATTGCGGTTTTCATTTTTTTATGCACCGCGTCGTGATTTAATTACCTAATTCAAAGCATGCTGTGATGATTTTGTCACTGAGTAAAGTTGAATGTTTGAACCTATGAAAAGCTAACGGGTATCAGAGATAATGATCAGTTGCTTTTCAAAGCCTTCGTCTGTAGGCGTTTACCAGGAAATGTTTGTTGTTTTGTCAAAGGCCTATTTTTTACTTTTGGATTCATTGTGAAACTTTTGAGATGCGTTGGATTTATTCACCCTACGCTGTTAACTGCAATCAGCCAATCAATGACGGCACTACGCATGGTTCAAAAAACGGCGCGGATTGAATAAGACAAGTGTGGAACGAAGTATGTTTGACATTAGCCCAATGGAAATCTCACTTTTTGATCGCGCATTAGATTGGCATTCCAACGGCCATGGTGTAGCGCTTGCCTTTGTCATCCAGACGTGGGGATCGTCACCGCGGCCTATCGGAAGCACTATGATTATCCGTGACGACATGCTCGTTGAAGGGTCAGTGTCTGGAGGATGTGTTGAGAGTGCTGTGATTGAAGCTGGTATCAATGCAATCAAAACCAATGTGGGGCGGCGCCTCAATTTTGGAGTCACAAATGAAACAGCGTGGGGCGTGGGTCTGTCCTGTGGTGGCCAGATTGCAGTTCTGGTATCGCCGTTAGGATTTGGTGGAGTTGAAAGAGAGATAATCGCACGCTTTTCCGCTGACGCAATGGCACGGCGCACAGTTACGCTTTGTCTAGATGTTGAGGATGGAAAACTTGTGCACCAATCATCATTGTACTTGCATAAAAACAGTTTTTTCGATGAGGCATCAAACCTGTTTTACTTTGTGTATACTCCCCCACGAAGAGTTATAATCGTTGGAGGAGTCCATATTACGCAATTTCTAGCGCAGATGGCAAAACTTGCTGGATATGGTGTCACTGTTGTTGATCCTCGTGAAGTCTTTATAGTCGCCGAGCGATTTCCTGGGATAGACTGCGTTATGGGTTGGCCCGATGAGATAATGCCTACCCTTGAATTGGATGGAAGAACAGCGGTCGTTACGTTAACGCATGATGCTAAAATTGATGATATAAGTCTTAAAGTGGCGTTAGCCAGTGATGCATTTTATATAGCTTGTTTAGGGTCTTGCCGGACACACGCGGCCAGGTGCGCCAGATTGAGTGAGGCTGGATTTGATACGGTTAACCTGCAACGATTGCGAGGGCCTGCCGGGTTGCGCATCGGCGCCCTGACGCCAGCGGAAATTGCTGTTTCAATCCTTGCTGAGATGATTGCCGCTGAGAGAATGCCTCAGCTATCACAATGATTGAAAGAGGAGTAAGTTCCTATAGATTTGATTGGGGTATCACAAAATGGTGAATACGTCGCGGATATCAAATGCAACCATTGGTGGGGTAATTCTGGCCGCTGGACAATCGCAAAGGATGGGATCGCAGAATAAGTTGCTGGCATTGATAAATGGTGTTCCAATTATCCGGCAAACAACCCTTGCGCTGGTTGAGAGTGGTTTGAATGATCTAGTTGTTGTCACCGGCTACGAACATCAACTAGTCGCCGCTGCCCTCGCCGACTTGTCGGTCACATGCGTCTATAATGAGGATTATCAGTCTGGCCAGGCCTCATCGGTGGCTTGTGGTGTACGCCATTATCAGGCTAGCACTCATGAGGCAGTCTTGATTGCGCTGGGGGACATGCCGCGGGTGACATCAGATTTGATTGCAACACTGCTGCGAGATCACGCGGGCCTAACCGATGCGCCGAATCGGATCACACTGCCTATTTTTGATGGGAAGCGGGGCAATCCCGTGATATGGGGACGTGGATTTTTTGACAGGTTGATGGCATTGACTGGCGATGCAGGCGGGCGGACCATTGTTGCGGAAAACAAAAATGCGTTGAACAGTTTGGGATGGCCGGATGACAGCATTCATTTTGATGTTGACACACCGATCGCCCTATCACAGATCGAGGAAGATTAGGAGCAGAGTTGACATCACAAGCTAGTCCGCACCCATCAATCCTTTGCTTTGTCCCGTGTCATTTCTGCCTCAAAATTACCAAAGAATTGTTTTGATAGCTTTTTGGCAGTGCTGGTAATCAGACGGTTGCCAAGCTGGGCAATCTTGCCACCGGTTTCTGCTTTAGCAGCGTATTTGAGGATTGTGCTGCTTGCATCCTCGATCAATTCAACCTCTGCTCCACCCATAGCAAAACCTGCGACCCCACCATCACCCTGACCACTGAGACTGAAACATTGGGGTGCGCGCGTCTTATCGAGTGTGACTGTACCGTTAAAGCTAGCTTTTACGGGGCCGATTTTTAGAACAACTTTGGCAGTCAATTCAGTGTCGCTTATGGCTACCAGTTCTTCACAACCTGGGATACATTTTCTCAGAATTTTAATGTTATTTAGGCCTGCATATACCGAATCTCGTTTGGCTGGTATTACTATTTCGTCTGCAAGTTCCATCATCTGCTCCGAATATCCCCGTCTCCTGATTTAGCTGGCCATGGGTCTGGATTTTTTGCAAAAAGAACTATGCCTGGCGATTCCAGGGATTACCAGCCAAGCGTTGACGCGTATTAGGCAAAAAGGATGGTGGTGAGGGGTGTTTTGCAATTTTTCTAACCCACTGT
>CACNSW010000012.1 GCA_902623185.1 uncultured SAR116 cluster alpha proteobacterium | reverse complement strand
CGAATCAGCGCTCTAGCCCTTTTTTTTGTTTTGATCTATTTCATTTTTGCTCTCTCGCGGCTTGGTACGTTTGATTATGATCAGGCCGTGAGGTTTGTGGCGGCACCGATAAATGCGCTGGGTCTTGTATGCCTTGTTTTGGTTGGCCTGTTTCATGCATCGCTGGGGCTGGAAGTTGTCATCGAGGACTATGTGCCTTTGAAAAAAGGCCGCCGGACACTTATTTACATTGCAAAGGGAGGGATCCTTGTTTCTGCTATGGCATGTCTATGGTCTCTCTTCGTAACGGCTTTTTGAGAGGGAAAGCGAAGTTCATGGCCTCATACGAAATTACTGATCACAATTATGATGTGGTTGTTGTTGGTGCTGGCGGCGCTGGTTTGCGCGCTACGCTTGGTATGGCTGCATCTGGTCTGAAAACTGCCTGCATCACAAAGGTGTTTCCAACCCGCTCGCACACGGTAGCCGCGCAGGGCGGCATTGGCGCGGCACTTAACAATATGGGTGAGGGAGACAACTGGCAGTATCACATGTATGACACAGTCAAGGGATCGGACTGGCTCGGTGATCAGGATGCCATTGAATATATGTGCCGAAACGCGATACCATCGGTGATTGAACTGGAAAATTATGGTGTGCCATTCTCGCGCACCGACGAGGGTAAAATTTATCAACGGCCTTTTGGTGGGCATACACTTGATTATGGCAAGTCTATGGCGCGGCGAGCGTGTGCTGCGGCTGACCGAACAGGGCATGCCATTTTGCACACGCTCTATCAGCAATGTCTCAAGCATCATGCGCATTTTTATATCGAATTTTTTGCCCTTGATCTGCTGATGAACGACGAGGGCGAATGTGCCGGCATCATTGCTCTTTGTATGGAAGATGGCACATTGCATCGTTTCTGGGGACAGGAAACGGTTCTTGCAACGGGCGGTTATGGCAGGGTTTATTTTTCATGTACGTCGGCGCACACCTGTACCGGCGATGGTAACGCTATGGCCCTCCGCGCAGGGCTACCGTTGCAGGATATGGAATTTGTCCAGTTCCACCCAACAGGTGTTTATGGAGCAGGTGTGTTAATTACCGAAGGCGCGCGTGGCGAAGGCGGCTACTTAACAAATTCGGAGGGTGAGCGGTTCATGGAGCGTTTTGCACCAACCGCCAAGGATCTTGCTAGTCGAGATGTTGTCAGCCGGGCAATGACAATAGAAATCAATGAAGGCAGAGGTGTGGGGCCGAACAAGGACCATATCATGCTGCATCTTGAGCATATTGAGGCCGATACGCTCCACCAGCGGTTGCCTGGGATTACCGAAACGGCGCGTATTTTCTGCGGCGTTGATGTGACCCGTGAACCAATTCCCGTGTTGCCGACAGTGCATTACAATATGGGTGGGATCCCTACAAATTATCATGGTGAGGTAATCTCACCGAGCAGAAGGGATGAGAATACTGTTGTTCCGGGATTGATGGCCATTGGAGAGGCCGCCTGCGTCTCGGTGCATGGCGCTAACCGGTTAGGCACCAACTCGTTGCTTGATATTGTGGTGTTTGGCCGAGCTGCAGCGCACAGGGCAGCGGAGTTAGTGACGCCTGGTGCTGCTGCGCGCGTGGCACCAAAGGCCGCAACCGAAAAGGCACTCAATCGTTTTGACAGGATGCGCAATGCCAGCGGCGGCGAAAGCGCCGCTGCGATCCGTCTTGAAATGCAGCATGTGATGCAGCGACATGCCGCCGTATTTAGATCCAGTGATAGCCTTTCTGATGGCGTGCAGAATATGGACAATGTGGCTAATAAAATGGCGCACATTGGGGTTAAGGACAAATCTTTGATCTGGAACACTGATCTCGTTGAGGCTCTAGAACTAGAAAACCTTGTCGGTCAGGCATTGGTTACTATTCGTTCAGCCGAACAGCGTCAGGAGTCACGCGGCGCCCATGCACATGAGGACTGGCCTGAGCGTGACGACGAGAAGTGGATGAAACATACCCTAATGCGTCTGAATGAGGCAAATAAATCTGAAATTTCGTACCGTAACGTAATCATGAATACGCTCAGTAATGATGTGGCACCAATACCGCCGGCGCCTCGTGTTTACTAGGGTTAATCGGTGAGGCATCAATGGCTGAATTCGCACTTCCTGCAAATTCCAAAATTACCAAGGGCGAGTCGCATGCTGCGCCTCCTGGTTCGAATAATGTGAAAACTTTCCAGATCTATCGTTGGTCCCCGGATGATGATGCCAATCCGCGAATTGACAGTTTTAACATTGATCTCAATGATTGCGGCCCGATGGTTCTGGATGCCTTAATAAAGATCAAGAGTGAACAAGACAGCAGCTTGACCTTCCGCCGTTCGTGCCGCGAGGGCATTTGCGGATCATGCTCGATGAACATTGACGGTACTAACACGCTGGCTTGTCTGAAAAGTATCGATGAGGTGAAGGGTGATGTGAAGATTTTCCCCTTGCCCCATATGCCGGTGGTCAAGGATCTCGTACCTGATCTCAGTAAAGCTTATCGGCAGCTTACATCAATTGAGCCCTGGCTGAAATCCGATAAGCCTGAGCCAGAAGGCGAGGAGCGACGACAATCCCCGGAGGAACGTGAAATGTTGGACGGCTTGTGGGAATGTGTCCTTTGTTTCAGCTGTTCAACCGCTTGTCCAAGCTATTGGTGGAACAGCGATGAATACCTTGGACCGGCAGTGCTGCTGCAGGCTTACCGCTGGGTCGCTGACAGCCGTGATGATCATACAAACGAGCGTCTAGATGCCCTTGATGACAGTTTTGCTCTCTATCGCTGTCATACCATTATGAATTGTGCAAAAACCTGCCCCAAGGGGCTGAACCCGGGAAAGGCAATTGCCAAAATTAAATCAGAGCTTGCAAGTCGATAATTTGGTGCGCCAATTTTGACTGGTCTCGTATTTGCTGGTTTTATACGCCTCAAGTGCATATCACAGAAATAAGCAAATGGCTGAACGAATCCTGAAACCAACCGAGGCTCTTGCAGAGAAAATCGCTGTTGGTGATTTGCAAGAAGATGCAGGTCAATTGGCCACCGCGAAGAAGCTTGACCAATTGCGCGCTGCCATTATAGGGCGCCAATCAAGCGGCTTGGTGACAAGAATTATTCGCCGTGCGAGCCCGCTGAAAGGTCTTTACATCCACGGTGGCGTTGGCCGTGGTAAAACGATGTTGATGGATATGTTTTTTGCCTCGTTGCTTTGTTGCAACGATGGTCCGGTTGTCTGGCGCCTACATTTTCATGATTTCATGGTTTTGGCACAGGATATTATTCATGCTGCTCGTGAGGCGGGCAAAGCTGACCCGATTGCAGAGGCCGGCATGCAGCTGGCCAGTAGAGGGCGGGTACTGTGCTTTGATGAAATGGAGGTCCGCGACATTGCCGATGCGATGATTATCGCGCGCCTGTTCACGGCAATCTTTAATGAAGGCGTCGCTGTAGTTGCTACCTCCAACCGGCATGCTGATGATCTGTATAAGGGCGGGTTGCACAGGGACCGGTTTCTGCCCTTTATCGCCTTGCTTAAGAAACAGTGTGATGTAGTTGAAATTGGCGAAGGGAAAGACTGGCGTGGGTTGGTGCTGGCAGGCATGCAGGCTTGGTACACGCTTGATGACAATCATGCAACGGTATTGCTCGAGGAAGTGTTTGACACGCTGCGAGGATCTGCCGAAGCCACCACAGATATTTTGCGCGTTGCTGGACGCGATATTGTGATTGAGAGAAGTGCGGGCGATATTGCGCTGGTTACTTTTGCTGAACTTTGCGAAGTGCCGCTGGCTGCACGCGATTATCTGGCCGTTGCTGGAAAATATGCGGGTATCGTGATGCGCAGCGTTCCGAGGTTATGTGATGAGAACGAGGCATCGGCGCGGCGTTTCATGTGGCTCGTCGACGCGCTCTATGACCGCTCACGTTTTCTCATTGTCTCTGCTGCAACAGATATAGGCTCACTTTATAGCGGCCATCATTTTTCGTTTGAGTTTGACCGCACCATATCAAGATTAGTTGAAATGACCAATCGTGGAAAGTTGTTTCAAAGTGATATTTAAAACATACCTTCCCCGCTTTTCATGGCTTGGCTCTTGTGTCAACGAGCATAATTTTGTAAACAACGCCGTTAAAGTTGGTCTCTTAATAAATTGAGCTTAATAGGCCTTCGTACTCATTTTCTTTTGGGATTTCGGATCATGGCACGAAACAAAATCTCTTTAGTTGGCGCTGGCAACATCGGCGGCACATTGGCTCTGCTTGCCGGCTTGAAAGAGCTGGGTAATGTAATGCTTTTTGATATTGCCGAGGGTATGCCACAGGGCAAAGCACTTGATATCGCTCAGGCGAGCCCGATTGAGGGATACAATGCGGATGTGTTTGGTGCAAATGATTATGCTGCACTTGCTGACAGTGATGTTGTTATCGTGACTGCGGGCGTCGCGCGTAAACCGGGCATGAGCCGTGATGATCTGATCGGCATTAATACCAGTGTTATGCGGCAAGTTGGTGCTGGCATCAGGGACAACTGCCCAAATGCTTTTGTAATCTGTATTACCAATCCGCTTGATGTCATGGTTGGTGTTCTGCAGGAGGCCTCCGGCCTGCCAAAATCACATGTTGTTGGTATGGCTGGTGTTCTTGACTCGGCTCGTTTTCGCTATTTCCTTGCGGAGGAATTTAATGTGTCAGTTGAGGATGTCACCGCCTTTGTCCTCGGTGGGCATGGTGATACAATGGTACCGCTCGTGCGCTATTCGGCTGTGGCTGGCATTCCTGTTCCTGACCTTGTTGAAATGGGTTGGTCCACATCAGAAAAGATCAAGGAAATCGTCCAGCGTACACGTGATGGTGGTGCCGAGATTGTCGGCCTTTTGAAGACAGGATCTGCTTTCTACGCGCCGGCATCGTCAGCAATTGAAATGGCTGATTCATTTCTCAAGGACAAAAAACGTCTGCTTCCATGTGCGGCCTATGTGGACGGCGCCTATGGGTTGGATGGGCTGTATGTCGGAGTGCCCGTGATTCTTGGCGCTGGAGGAGTTGAACGTGTTGTAGAGATCGCTCTCAATGAGGAGGAACAGGTAATGTTTGAAAAGTCGGTTTCTGCGGTGAGGGCATTGAACGAGATTGTAGCTGGATTAGAATAACGGGCGGTGGGCTAATTGCCGCCTTTTTCTTCTGGGGGATATGTTTCAATGAATGTTCATGAACATCAGGCAAAGGCTCTGCTTTCTGAATACGGTGTTCCAGTTCCACGGGGACAGGCCGCTTTCACGGTTGATGAGGCGGTGATGGCAGCAAAAGAGTTGAGCGGTCCAGTTTATGTCGTTAAAGCGCAGATTCATGCTGGTGGCCGGGGCAAAGCTGGAGGTGTGAAGGTTGTCAAATCAATTGACGAGGTTTCTGAAGTAGCTACTGAAATTCTTGGTAAAAAGCTCGTCACGCATCAGACTGGCTCTGAAGGGCGCGTGGTTCGGTGTCTATATATCGAAGATGGATGCAACGTTGCCTATGAACTCTATCTCTCGATACTTGTTGATCGCTGTACAAGCAGGATTACGATCATTGCCTCGAGTGAGGGCGGCATGGATATTGAGGAAGTTGCGGCCAGTCAACCAGAAAAAATTCTCTCACTAGCGATTGACCCCGCCACCGGCCTGCAACCACATCACATGCGTAGGCTTTCCGGTATTCTTGGTCTGACTGGTGGTACCGCCAAGCAGATGCCAAATTTTATACATGGGATCTTCATGGCGTTCACTTCTCTTGATGCTTCACTTATCGAAATTAATCCCCTCGTAGTTACGAAAGATGGCAATTTGCTGGCGCTCGATGCGAAGATGAGTTTTGATGATAATGCGCTTTACCGTCATCCTAATGTGACAAAGTTGCGTGACCTTAATGAGGAGGATCCCGCGGAGTTGCGTGCCAGCGAATTCGATCTTAATTACATTAAGCTGGATGGTGAGATTGGCTGTATGGTCAATGGTGCGGGTCTTGCCATGGCGACAATGGATATTATTGAGTTGCATGGTGCCTCACCAGCGAATTTCCTTGATGTGGGCGGGAGTGCTACAACCGAACGCGTGACGGAGGCCTTCAAGATTATTCTTTCGGATGAGAGCGTGAAGGGCATCTTAGTCAACATCTTTGGTGGCATAATGCGGTGTGATATTATTGCTGAAGGTGTTGTCTCAGCAGTGAGGACTATTGGCCTGGACAAGCCGCTTGTCGTCCGGCTCGAGGGTACAAATGTTGAGGAAGGTAAAAAGCTTATGGCCAAGTCTGGGCTTTCAATAATACCAGCTGAAAATCTTGCCGATGCCGCTTCAAAAATTGTCGCAGCTATCAGGTAACTGGGGAAAACCATGTCTGTTCTCGTTAATAGCCAGACACGTGTCATTTGTCAGGGCCTAACCGGCTCACAAGGTAGCTTTCATTCCAAACAGGCAACTGCCTATGGCACCAAGATGGTTGGTGGAGTGACGCCTGGAAAAGGTGGACAAACCCATCTTGATTTGCCGATTTTCAATTCGGTCGCCGAAGCCAAGGCGCAAACTGAGGCAAATGCATCAGTCATCTATGTCCCGCCGCCATTTGCCGCTGACTCGATACTTGAGGCGATAGACGCTGAAATGCCCCTGATTGTCTGTATCACCGAGGGCATTCCGGTGTTAGACATGGTTCGGGTGAAGCGTGCTCTTGATGGCAGTAAAAGCCGTCTGATTGGACCCAACTGCCCTGGCATCATTACCCCGGGTGAATGCAAGATCGGGATCATGCCCGGGCACATTCATCAGGCTGGCAAGATTGGTATTGTTTCACGCTCGGGGACCCTGACATATGAGGCAGTTGCACAGACGACAATGGCTGGTCTTGGTCAATCCACTTGTATCGGCATTGGTGGTGATCCGGTGAATGGGACCAATTTTATCGATTGTCTGGAGATGTTCCTTGGAGATGACCAGACTGAAGCAATCGTAATGATTGGTGAGATTGGCGGCTCGGCTGAGGAAGAGGCGGCTGCATTCTATTCAAGTCAGATAGTAAAAAAACCCATTGCTGGTTTCATTGCTGGCCGTACGGCGCCTCCGGGTCGGCGGATGGGGCATGCTGGTGCTATCGTCAGTGGTGGCAGCGGTGCCGCGGTTGACAAAATTGCGGCAATGGAAGCGTCAGGTTTCGTGATAGCGGCATCGCCTGCAGGACTTGGCGAGGCTGTAACAAAAGCCATAGAAGACTTTCGTGGTTAGGACGTAAACAACTTGAATAAGGCACAATAGAGCATACACTTAGATAACTCTGTAATCCTGTGAAGGAAACCTTCT
Organism: uncultured SAR116 cluster alpha proteobacterium; assembly: GCA_902623185.1. Taxonomy (GTDB): domain Bacteria; phylum Pseudomonadota; class Alphaproteobacteria; order Puniceispirillales; family Puniceispirillaceae; genus MED-G116. The sequence continues at coordinate 39,598 of CACNSW010000012.1, read as the reverse complement.
GATGGACGACTCTTCTCAAACTCCAAGTTTAGGCAGTCACAGTAATACAAAAATCACCGAAGTGGATTATAGTCTCCTGTCGGGCGCCAATGCTACTTTTATTGCGGAAATGAAAGCCGCGTGGGTGCGCAATCCAAATTCGGTTGACAAGAGTTGGGCCGCCTATTTCGAACATCTCGATGAGATCGTTGCAGAAACTGATCCTTTGGAAACTGGTCCAAGCTGGGGACGCGCGGCAAGTCGTATTGTTGGTGCCATTGACCCAGAGGAGTCAATTCGTGCTGTGGCTGATGGTCATGTTGCAGGACGAAATGTGAATGCTGGAGACATCCGTGCGGCTACGTTGGACTCCTTGCGGGCTGTGATGATGATCCGAGCTTATCGTATTCGTGGCCATTTGATTGCCGATCTTGACCCTTTGTCGCTTGAAGATAAGCCTCTTCATCCAGAACTTGATCCTCAATCCTATGGATTTTGTAATACTGACTGGGATCGGCCTATTTTCATTAATTATGTGTTGGGTCTAGAAACTGCCACGCTGCGAGAAATTGTTGATCAGCTTCGCAAAACCTATTGTGGCACCATTGGTGTAGAATTCATGCATATACAAGACCCAGCTCAGAAAGCTTGGATCCAAGAGCGTATTGAGGCGATCGGCAACAAAACTGAGTTTACTTTGCGAGGTAAGAAGGCAATTTATGAGCGTCTTGTTGATGCGGACGAATTTGGTAGGTTTTTACACCGAAAGTTTCCAGGCACGAAGCGCTTTGGCCTTGATGGTGGTGAAGCCATTATTCCAGCGTTAGAGCAAATTTTAAAACGTGGTAGTCAAATAGGCCTCGATGAGGTTGTTCTTGGGATGGCCCATCGTGGCAGGCTCAATATTTTGCACAATGTCTTAAGCAAGCCTTTTAGGGCTATAATTTCTGAATTTTATGGAAATTCCTCCAATCCAGAGGAAGCTGGCGGTTCTGGAGATGTAAAGTATCATATGGGCGCTTCAGCTGATCGGGAATTTGATGGAAAGCAAGTGCACCTTAGTTTAGCGCCAAATCCGTCACATCTCGAGATAGTGAATCCTGTGGTGGTTGGCCGCGTGCGGGCAAAACAACTACAACGCCTGGATTCTGATCGAACCAAGGTTCTTGGTATTTTAATTCATGGTGATGCCGCCTTTGCCGGACAGGGTGTTGTTGGTGAAACCTTTGCCTTCTCCGCCCTACGCGGGTATCGCACGGGTGGAACAATTCATATTATCGTCAACAACCAGATTGGCTTTACTACAAGCCCGCACTACTCGCGCTCTTCACCATATCCAACTGATGTTGCGAAAATGGTAATGGCACCGATTTTCCATGTGAATGGAGATGACCCTGAAGCAGTTGTGCACGTTGCACGTATTGCCACTGAATTCCGACAGGCTTTTAGAACAGATGTAGTGATCGATATGTTTTGCTATCGACGATTTGGACATAACGAAGGAGATGAACCAGCCTTTACGCAGCCTTTAATGTATAGGGCTATTGAGACACATCGATCCACAAGAGAGATCTACGCTGACAAACTTATAAATGAGGGTGTGTTAGATCATAAAGAAGCTAAAAAAGTCATTGATGATAGACTGGCTTTTATGAATAAAGAATTTGAGGCTGGTTCAAATTATCGACCCAACAAGGCTGACTGGCTTGAAGGAAGTTGGTCTGGAATGCGAAAAGCGCATGGTGTTGAGCGGCGTGGTGAAACGGCTGTTGATATCGATGTTTTGCGTCGTATCGGTAAGACAATAACAACGCCACCAGCCCATATGACACTCAATGCTAAATTGACTAGAATTCTGAAGACACGGTCTAAAAATATCGATCTGGGCTCTAATATAGACTGGGCGACTGCCGAACACCTAGCCTTTGGTTCACTTCTGCTTGAGGGTGATGTTGTGCGGTTGTCTGGCCAAGATTCTTGTCGAGGCACTTTCAGCCAGCGTCATGCTGTTTTTGTGGATCAGAATACTGAAGAACGTTATGCGCCGCTGATGCATCTTGACCCAGATCAGGCCGCTTTTGAGGTAATTGACTCGCCCCTGTCAGAGGCGTCTGTGATGGGCTTTGAATATGGATTCTCACAGGCGGAGCCAAATGCGCTTGTCATGTGGGAAGCACAGTTTGGTGATTTTGCAAATGGTGCGCAGGTTGTTATCGACCAGTTTATTTCCTCTGGTGAGGCGAAATGGCTGCGGATGAACGCGTTGGTTCTTTTATTGCCGCATGGGTATGAGGGTCAAGGGCCAGAACATTCGTCGGCGCGATTGGAGAGATATCTGCAGCTATGCGCGGAAGATAATATGCAGGTTGTCAATTGCACCACTCCTTCCAATTATTTCCATGTGCTGCGCAGGCAGCTCCGCCGAGATTTCCGAAAACCGTTAGTCGTGATGACTCCAAAATCGCTGTTGCGCCACAAGGCCTGCGTTTCCAAAATCGAAGAGATGGGGCCGGGAACAAGTTTTCACCGGGTTTTTGATGAGCGCGGCACTAAAGTGGACCATGGTAAGGCGAAGCGTGTGGTCATGTGCAGTGGCAAAATCTATTTCGACCTTAAAGAAAAGCGTGATGAGCAGTGTGAATGGGATACCGAAATTATCCGGCTTGAACAATTATATCCTTTTCCAAGTAAGGCTCTCAATGAAGTGATTGCTACAACTCCAAAAGCGAAATTCGTATGGTGTCAAGAAGAGCCAAAAAATATGGGCGCTTGGACGTTGGTACGTGACTTCATTGAGGACATAATGGCTGATGTTGGCACTAAGCAGCAACGGCTAATCTATGCTGGGCGTGTTTCCGCGGCCTCTCCAGCCACCGGATCTTTAACACGTCACAAAAGGGAACAGCGGGAGCTGGTTGCCTTTGCACTAGGGCTGGCTCCAGGTGATAAAACCGCTGCTGCTGAATAAGGACGCGTTGTTCCAGATGAAGTGTCTAGGACTGCTCTATCTATCTAAATATAGCCCCAAAGGAGGGTGCTGACCATGGCTATTGATATCGTTGTTCCTACACTTGGCGAGTCTGTGAGTGATGCCACTATCGCCCGTTGGATGAAGCAGACTGGTGATGCTGTAGCGCAGGATGAACCCATAGTTGAACTGGAAACTGATAAGGTTACACTAGAGGTCCCTTCACCAATTTCTGGCACTCTCTCAGAAATCATTGCCAATGAGGGTGCAATAGTTGATGTTGGCGCGCCGTTGGCGCGAATCGAGGAAGATGGCGTGCGGGAAATGGATGCGCCAATACACGGCGCACCCGCCGTGGATCAAGGAGTGGCTCGCGACTTACAGGAGCAGCCGGCAACTGTTGCCGCGAAATCTGATCGTGAGCATTCGCTCTCACCCGCAGTTCGACGCCTCGTTGAAGAAAATGATATTGATCCCAGAAAAATTAAGGGCACGGGTGTGGATGGGCGTCTAACCAAAGCTGATGTCATGGCGGTCTTTAAGTCAGGAACGTCACCGCCTGCCACAACGCTCTCATTGCAAGGGATAGACGCAGCGGTTCGGCAGCAGGCTCAACGTGAGATTGACGTGTCACGTGAGGAACGCGTGCCAATGTCCAAGCTGCGTCAGATCATTGCTGGCCGCTTGAAAATGGCGCAAAATAACGCAGCCATGTTAACAACCTTTAACGAGGTCGACATGTCACAAGTGGTGGCGATGCGGGCTGAGTACAAACAAGAATTTGAAACCGTGCATAGTGTCCGTCTTGGTTTTATGGGCATTTTTACCCTTGCGGCCGTTCAGGCACTGCGTGATTTTCCAGCGGTCAATGCGGAAATAGAAGGTACGGACATTATCTACAAAAATTACTACAATATCGGCGTTGCCGTTGGTACGCCGCAGGGCCTCGTTGTGCCGGTTTTAAAGGATGCTGGTGATATGTCATTAGCCAGTATTGAGCGTGCGATTGATGATTTCGGCTCGCGGGCACGTGACGGAAAGATCAAGCCGGATGAGATGTCTGGTGGTACCTTTACAATCTCGAATGGTGGCGTTTATGGGTCATTGATGTCGACGCCAATTTTGAACCCACCGCAAAGTGGCATTCTGGGGATGCATAAAATCGAAAAACGGGCTGTTGTGGTCGATGATAAGATTGTCATCCGTCCAATGATGTATTTGGCGTTGTCATATGACCATAGGATCATTGATGGCCGTGAGGCGGTATCATTTTTGGCGCGGGTTAAGGAAACCATTGAGGATCCCCGTCGCCTTATTATGGGTGTTTGAGCGTTTTGATAATGATAGGGATTTAAACGGGGCGAAGGAATGGCGACGGAAAAATTTGAGCTGATTGTTATTGGGGCTGGTCCAGGTGGCTATGTGGCCGCAATCAGGGCGTCCCAGCTTGGAATGAAGGTTGCTTGTGTTGACAGGCGGTCGACGCTGGGTGGAACATGTCTAAATGAGGGATGTATTCCATCAAAAGCGCTTCTCAATGCATCTGAACAATTTGCCAAGATAAAGGATGGCACACTTTCCAATTTAGGCATTGACGTTGGCACACCTAGGCTAGATCTGAGCAGGATGCAGGCGTCCAAGGATGACATAGTGTCTAGTCTGACGAGTGGCATTAACTTTTTGTTCAAGAAGAACAATGTTATCCGTCTCCAGGGAACGGCTCGCATTCATGAGGCGGGATTTGTCAGTCTTGTGGATGGTCCGGACAATGGCAGCTATCAGGGTGATCGTATCCTGATTGCTACAGGTAGCCATGCTTCAAGCCTGCCAAATGTTAAAATTGATGAAAAACGAATTGTTAGCTCCACCGGCGCCCTTGAACTAGCTAAGCTACCGAAGAAGCTGGTTGTGATTGGCGCTGGCTATATCGGACTGGAGCTTGGCACAGTATGGGCACGTCTAGGTTCTGAAGTCGAGGTGATTGAGTTTCTGCCGCGGATACTCCCGGGGATAGATGAAGAAGTTGCGAAGAAATTTATGGCTATAGCCAAACGGCAGGGTCTAAAGTTCCGCGTCAGGACTGCTGTGAAATCGGCTAAGACGTGTAAGACGGGGGTTTCGCTCACGGTCGCGCCTGCTGATGGAGGCGATGAGGAGCAGATTAATGCTGATGTGGCGCTGGTCTCAGTTGGCCGCCATCCAGCAATTAATGGCCTTGGGCTTGAAGAGGTTGGAGTTGCTCTGAGTGACCGTGGCCGGATCAAGGTCGATTCCAGATTTGAAACTTCGGTTGAGGGCATCTTTGCAATAGGCGATGTGATTGATGGGCCAATGCTGGCGCATAAGGCAGAAGAAGACGGTGTTGCAGCTGTGGAATTAATGGCCGGGGTTGCTGGCCATGTCGATTACGATGCCGTTCCGGGTATTGTTTATACTTCGCCGGAAGTGGCGACCTTAGGCAAGAGCGAGGAAGCCCTCAAGTCTGAGGGAACTACCTACGTCAAAGGCGTTTTTCCCTTTCAGGCAAACAGCCGGGCCAAGGCTGTGGGACATACTGATGGTTTGGTTAAAATTCTGGCCTGTGCCAAAACTGATCGGGTGCTTGGTGTGCATATAATTGGACATGAGGCTGGCACGGTTATTCATGAATGTGCGACTGCAATGGCTTTTGGCGCGAGTGCTGAAGATATCGCCCGCACTTGTCATGGCCATCCAACATTAAATGAGGCGGTTAAGGAAGCGGCTTTGGCTGTTGATGGCAGGGCCATTCACATCTAACCAGGGTTGCTGAGATAATTAATCAGCGTGCCCGTGGGTGCGTCTGAGAATGGATGCGTTTTAGATGAGCCTCATCGATGCTGGTATAGCGCTGGGTGGTTGACAGGCTTGCATGTCCCAGCAACTCCTGAATGGCGCGCAGATCACCCCCGTTTCCTAACAGATGTGTTGCAAAGGCATGTCTTAGAGAGTGAGGAGTGACATGTGTTGGTAGGCCAAGTTTATCGCGCAACCCCTCAATTAGCCGTTGTGCCGCCCGAGGCCCAAAAGGCTTACCACGATTGCTAATAAAAAGGGGTTCATCTTGGCTGACATTGAAGGGGCATTCAGCCAAATAATCTTCTATTGCCTGTGCAACCTTTGGCAGGACTGGCACTTCACGAATTTTTCCACCCTTACCTGTAATGCGCAACCAGTCGGAAAGTGGTGCATCACCTCGTTTCAGGCTGAGCGCCTCAGAAATTCTTAACCCTAACCCGTAGAGGAGCATCAACAGGCTGAAATCCCTTTTTTTGCTCCAGTCAGGGCCGCGACGAGCAAAAAGGGTGTTTAACATGGCTACCGCGTCGCCATGCGAGATAGATTTAGGTAATGCCCTTGGGGGTCGCGGTGCTCTCAACCAGCTCATATCTCCGATGTCGGCAAAGCCAGCTTGTCCGCAGAAGCGGTAGAAATTGCGAAGAGAGGAAACGCGGCGGGCAATCGTTGTTCTGGCAAGTCCGCGCGCCGCCATGTCGGCAAGCCACGCCCTAAATTCTGGCCGATTTACCGCTTGGGTTTCCTCTGTGGCACTATTCGAGTCATCAAAAAACCTGCAGAAATCGTCCAAATCGGACTCGTATGCCGATAGTGTATTATTACCATAACGCTTTTCGATTTTGAGCCAGTTGAGCCAGGCTGTGCGGTGGATGATAGAAATCACTGGCTTTCCACCTCGTCGATTATTTCCAGCCGCGCTGTTAATGCCACGCCTACTAGTTCGGCTAGTAGAACTAAAAGGTCGCCAGAAAGATCAGGGGTGAAGCTGGATTTTTTCTGTCCACACAGAACCAAAAGCGTTTTTGTAATTGGTTCTGCAAGTTGGTCCGGCAGGGTGATTATGGCAACGCTGGCAGGGACTGTTTCGATTAGCGCACACAGAGGCGCTTCTGGTGGGCCTAGAACGAGTGATTTTCCTCCAGTGAGCGTGTTCAGAATATCATCCGAACAAAAAATAGGTCTGCCCTTGACAACCTTCTGCTGGAATTTTGTGCTGGCGCTGATCAGATGACAGGTGTCAAGTTTGAAAATTGGTGGAAACTCGGAGGAGATAACATCAAATAAATGTTCAAGATCACCAGCCGCGAGCAGGGCGAGTGCCGCATGATGCAGCCGCTGCCAATTAACTATGTTTTCCGCAGCTAGATTTAAAATTGTCTTGTTTTGTTGGCCGATCCGCCGAGCTTCGTTGCGAGCCCGCCGTGCAATGGTGGGGGTCAAATCAAAGATTTTACCTTTTGGAGCATCATTTTTCTTGAGGTCCTTTATGGCAACTTGATCCAGAAAGTCTCGATTTTCAGCCAGAAACTGCAAGACTTGCTCAGCCGTTGGGACCATGTCATCACTCTTGTCTGTCATGTTGTATGTCTCTGAAGGCGGGCTTTCGCACGTCCTGATCTAGCTAGGCCTTAAAGAATGGATTGCCCTGTTTGTTTCCAGTCAACCATGAAGGCGTCTAGCCCACCATCAGTCAACGGGTGTTTGTAAAGGGACGAAAGGATTTTTGGTGGAAGGGTGACCACGTGCGCACCTAACAATGCAGCATCAACGACATGCTGGGCGCTACGTACTGATGCTACTAGCACTTCAGTGTCAAAATCAAAATTGGAATATATGGTAACGATATCGTCGATCAGTCCCATGCCATTTTTACCTAAATCGTCAAGTCGCCCAACAAAAGGTGAGATGAAACTTGCTCCTGCTTTTGCTGCTAACAACGCCTGGCCGGCCGTAAAGCATAAGGTTACATTGACCTTTGTTCCTATATCTGCCAGTGCCCAGCAAGTCTTAAGCCCGGCCTCTGTCAAAGGCACCTTGACTGCTACATTGGGTGCGATGGCGGCAAGCTTTTTGCCTTCAGTAAGCATTGTCTCAAAATCGCTAGCGGTCACTTCTGCACTGACTGGACCATCTATAAGTGTGCAAATCTCAGCTATTGTTTCGAGAATGCTATGACCTGATTTTGCTATCAGCGATGGATTGGTTGTCACGCCATCAATAAAGCCGGAGCTCTGATGTGTCTTAATCTCGTTGATGTCTGCGCTATCGAGAAAAATTTTCATTTGGGTCTCTCACTTTTCAGCCATAAGCTACCAATATGCCAACCTGGCGCAAGAAACAGTCTATCTGAACCAAATCAGCAAATCCACCGGTACTAATGCTATCTTTGTAGGCCAAAGTTTAAAGAATGAAACGGACGGGCAATATCTATTGGGTGAGGATTAAGGAACGTGAATATGAGAGAGTTGGGCAAAATAGATGGTGAAACTGTAAGTGTTGCGCTTGCTGTACCTTTGCGCTCAGTTTATGACTACTACACTGGTAACTATGGACGGCTCGCTCGTGGCACGATCATATCAGTCCCGCTCGGTAGACGTTTTGTCAATGGCATTGTTTTAGGACCTGGAAGTGATAGTGTCCCGCGCCATAAGCTTCGTCCGATTCAAACGGTCGCGCAGCTGGAGCCGCTTGCCCCCGGTTTTATGGATTTCCTCGAAAAAATGTCATCGTGGACGCTGACCCCATTTGGTAGCGTTGTCAAGATGGCTCTTAGCCAATCTGATGCGGTGCCAACACCGCCAATGCTGACAATTTATCGTCAAGTTATCCCACAACCAGATATAGCGCGCATAACAAAGTCTCGCGGGCGTGTTTTTGAGCTGATGCAGAAGGCTGGTAGTTTGAGTGCACCCGAAATTCAAAAACTTGCGGGCGTCAGTGCCTCAGTCATTAAAACTATGACGAAGCAGGGATTGTTGGAGGAAACAAAAATTCAACTGGCAATGACCGCAGCACGCGCAAATCTGGCGCGTCCGGGGCCTAAATTGACGGATGAACAAAGGCATGCCGCGTCAGTAATTTGCCAGTCGATTGGCAATGGTTTTGCGGCTTTTCTGCTCGATGGAGTCACGGGATCCGGCAAAACTGAAACTTATATTGAGGCTGTTAGTTGGGCGCTCGCCGCCGGCCAACAGGTACTGATTTTATTGCCTGAAATTGCGCTGTCAACAAGCTGGAAGAATCGGTTCATCGCTAGATTTGGCGTTCCACCTATTGAGTGGCATTCGGATGTCGGTACAGCTACCAAGCGCCGTGCTTGGCTGGCGGTCCAGAGAGGGGAGGCGCAGGTTGTTGTCGGTGCAAGATCGGCCCTGTTCCTGCCTTTTGCTAATCTTGGTCTTATCATTGTCGATGAGGAGCATGATCACGGCTTCAAACAGGAAGAGCAAACCATTTACCAGGCGCGCGATATGGCTGTCTTGCGGGCTAGTCAAGAGGCGTGTCCAATCATCCTGGCAAGTGCGACGCCCTCGCTGGAAAGTTGGGTGAATGCGGGTATGACGGGTGAAAAACAACGCTATCGGCGACTGGTTCTGTCAAACCGTGTTATGGCAGCAGTTCTACCTGAGATTAGCGCTATTGATTTACGGGCAATGCCGCCGGAACGTGGCCGCTGGCTCGCACCGCCGTTGATTAAAGCCTTGCAGTCGCGGCTTGATGCTGGTGAGCAGAGCCTATTATTTCTCAATCGTCGCGGCTATGCACCGCTGACCCTATGTGGCGTGTGCGGGCATCAACTCGCTTGCCCAAATTGCGACAGTTGGATGGTTTGTCACCGCCTTGCTGGGCGTTTGCGCTGCCACCATTGTGGGCATGAAACTGAGCTATTGGATAAATGTCCAGTTTGTGGAGAGAGCGATAGCATGCGTGCTTGTGGCCCCGGGGTTGAACGGCTTGCCGAAGAGGTGCTTCATCGCTTTCCTGACGCTCGATTCGCAGTTCTTTCCAGTGATACCGTGGCAAGCCCGAAGGCGAGTCAGGTTTTCGTGGAATCGGTGATTGATGGTGAGGTTGATATTATTATTGGTACACAAATGGCAGCAAAAGGACATCATTTCCCAAATCTGACATTGGTGGGAGTGGTTGATGCAGATCTGGGTCTTGCTGGCGGTGATCTTAGGGCAGCGGAACGCACCTTTCAGATGCTAGTGCAGGTAGCAGGAAGAGCGGGCCGCGAATCACGACCTGGTGCAGCTATCTTGCAAACACTAAATCCGGAAAACCCCGTGATAAGAGCGCTTCTCAACGGTGACAGAGACAAGTTTTTGGCAAATGAGGTTGCTGCACGACAGGCCGCTGGGATGCCACCTTTTGGTCGGCTGGCAGCAATTATCCTCTCGGCGCCAGATAAAGAAAAATTGCGCGTCGCCGCAGACCTCCTCGCACAGGCAGCACCTCGATTCGCGGGAGTAGATGTTTTCGGCCCTACAGCAGCACCTTTGTCGTTTCTGCGCGGCAGACATCGGGCCCGAATGCTGGTAAGAGCAGAAAAGTCAGTTGATATACAACAGGTCATTCAATCATGGATAAAAGATCTGAAGGTACCGACATCGGTGCGCCTCTATGTAGACATAGATCCATATAGTTTTCTTTAACAAAGCTGAAGATTTGCAGTTTACTGCTAAACAGCCGGGAAATGCAGCCAATCAATACAAAGTCAATTTTTAGCCTGCGGAAAGCTTGCGTTTCGGCCGTGGCTATGATACCTCGACACCTTGTTTTTAGATCAGGGCTTAGGAGTTTGAAGCCGCTATAGTTTTCACTTTTGGTATCATATCTAAAGGGGTGAGGATAAGTCATTGAGTTCTGGCGCGAAAGGTCTTGCTGGCCGTTATGCAAGTGCACTTTATGCATTAGCTAGTGATGCGGGAAAATTGGATTCAATCGTTGCTGATCTGACTGATTTAGCAGCCCTCATATCCGACAATGAGGAATTGAAGTTGTTGGTTGGTTCCCCAGCCATTCCATGGACTGAACAGATGGGTGCAATTACTGCGATCCTTGAAAAGGCTGATGCCGACGCTTTAACGGTCAAATTTGTTGGAACGGTGGCTGGTAACGGACGATTGTACTTTATGGATCGGATTATCACCTCGTTTCTCGACGAACATGCCCGGCGGCGAGGAGAAATTTCCGCTGAGGTTATCTCGGCTGTTGCCCTTGACGAGGCGCGGGCAGCAGCTGTTGAAAAAGTTGTTGGCAGCCTTGCCGGCAGCGACAAATTATTTCTCTCGATGCGCGTAGACCCGATTTTAATAGGCGGGTTGGTTGTGCGTATTGGCTCTCGAATGATTGATACGTCAATCAGAACAAAACTTAACCGGCTTGAAACAGCTATGAAGGGTGTTGCGTGATGGATATTCGTGCGGCTGAAATTTCGGCGATCCTGAAAGAACAAATTGCAAATTTTGGTAGCGAGGCTGAAATTGCAGAGGTAGGGCGCGTGTTGTCCGTGGGTGATGGCATAGCCCGCGTTTATGGTTTGGACGAGGTTCAGGCTGGTGAGATGGTTGAGTTCGAAGGTGGCGTTAAAGGCATGGCATTGAACCTAGAGGCGGACAACGTCGGTATCGTCATCTTTGGTGATGACAGAGCCATCAAGGAGGGTGATGTTGTTCGCCGGACTGCCTCGATTGTTGATACGCCAGTTGGTAAGGGTTTGCTTGGTCGCGTTGTCGATGCTCTTGGTAACCCGATCGATGGCAAGGGCCCGCTCAAAAATGTGAAGCGTAGCCGTGTCGAAGTTAAAGCACCCGGCATTATGCCTAGACAATCAGTACATGAGCCGATGCAAACGGGCCTTAAGGCAATTGATAGTTTGATCCCCATCGGTCGTGGCCAGCGCGAGTTAATTATTGGCGACCGCCAGACTGGCAAGACGGCGATTGCTGTTGACACTTTTATCAACCAGAGGCCGGTGAATGAGGCAGCTGGCAAAGATGATTCGAAAAAACTTTTTTGTATCTATGTTGCTGTTGGTCAGAAACGTTCCACAGTTGCGCAGATTGTTCGCTCTCTTGAGGAGCAGGGTGCGCTTGAATATTCAATTGTGATCGCAGCGACAGCGTCCGATCCAGCACCGATGCAGTTCCTCGCCCCCTATTCTGCGAGCGCAATGGGTGAGTTTTTTCGAGATAATGGCATGCATGCGCTCGTAGTTTTCGACGATCTGTCTAAGCAGGCTGTGGCATATCGCCAGATGAGTTTGCTGCTTCGCCGTCCACCAGGACGGGAGGCTTACCCGGGAGATGTTTTTTATCTGCACTCGCGCTTGTTGGAACGTGCTGCGAAAATGAATCCTGAAAATGGGTCTGGATCATTGACTGCACTTCCTGTTATTGAGACCCAGGCTGGTGATGTGTCTGCCTATATTCCAACAAACGTGATTTCTATAACCGACGGTCAGATTTTCCTAGAGACAGAACTTTTTTACAAAGGAATTCGTCCAGCGGTAAATGTTGGTCTTTCAGTTTCTCGAGTGGGATCTGCGGCGCAGATCAAAGCGATGAAACAGGTTGCTGGTTCAGTCAAGTTAGAACTTGCGCAGTATCGTGAGATGGCCGCCTTTGCTCAATTCGCGTCTGATATGGACGCATCAACACGCGCTTTGCTTGAGCGTGGAGCTCGTCTGACAGAGCTTTTGAAGCAGCCGCAATATAGCCCAATGAAGGTTGAGGAGCAGGTTGCCGTAATTTTTGCAGGTGTGAAAGGTTATCTTGATGCAATCGAGGTGTCCGATGTTGGTCGCTTCGAGGCTGGCTTGATGGATCATTTGCGTAGTTCCTCCCAAGTTGTTTTGAATACAATTCGTGACGAGCAAAAGCTGTCTGAGGAAACTGAGAGTAAGCTTTCTGCAGCAATTGAGGCTTTTGCTAAGAATTTTGCATAGGGCAAACGGGGTATAGTTCTGTTGCGCCAGTAACCAAATAATGGAGTTTGGTGAATGCCATCTTTGAAGGATCTCAAGACGCGTATTAACAGCGTCAAATCCACGCAGAAAATCACCTCTGCCATGAAAATGGTAGCGGCTGCAAAGCTGCGGCGCGCTCAGGAAGCTGCTGAACAAGGCCGTCCATATTCCGATAGGATGAGCCAAATTATTGGCAGTCTTGCCGCAAATTCCGACGGTGTCCATGGCCCAGCACTGCTTGTCGGTAACGGAAAATCAGATAAGCATCTCCTTGTTGTGATTTCTGCTGACCGCGGTCTGTGTGGTGGTTTCAACGGATCCATCACAAGACTAACCCGTACCGAGGTTAGTCGTCTGCAAGCAGCCGGTAAGACTGTCAATCTCTTGATGGTTGGTCGAAAATCAGCTGATGCGTTGCGGCGTGAATTGGGTAAACTGTACATTGATCGGCTGGAGGGTATTCAAGGTACAAATGTTTCGTTTGCTGATGCTTATTCGATAGGGGCGACTATAAAAAATGGATTCGAAGCCGGTGAATTTGATGTTTGCACAGTCATCTACAACAAATTCGTTAGCGCCATTACTCAGGAAGTGACACTGACACGTCTGATCCCTGCCGAAGTTGAGTCTGGTAAGGAGTTAGCTGTAGATGGGGCAACTGCGAATTACGACTACGAGCCTGAAGAAGACGAATTACTTGCCAGCCTGTTGCCACGGAACATTTCGACGCAGCTTTACAAAGCCATACTCGAGTCTTCTGCATCTGAACTGGCGGCTCGGATGACAGCAATGGATAATGCCACGCGCAATGCTGGTGATCTGATAGACAGACTTACACTCGTCTATAATCGCTCGCGGCAAGCAACAATTACGAAAGAATTGATTGAGATAATCTCTGGTGCTGAGGCGGTCTAAAAACTGTTGGAATGTGAATAAACGTGGAGATGAAAAACCCCTAAAACGGTTTAGCTTGGAGTGAATGAACCATGGCAAAAAATGCAATTGGCAAAATCAGTCAGGTCATCGGCGCGGTTGTCGATGTTGAATTTGATGGCAACCTGCCAGCGATTCAAAATGCGCTTGAGGTCGATAATAATGGCCAGCGTCTGGTCCTTGAAGTGGCCCAGCACTTGGGTGAGTCGTCTGTGCGTACCATTGCAATGGACTCAACTGAAGGGTTGGTTCGCGGCGCTGATGCGGTAGATACAGGCGCGCCGATTACCGTGCCAGTTGGCCCAGAGACCCTGGGACGCATTCTTAACGTTATAGGCGAGCCGGTCGATGAGGGTAAGCCGGTCAAGTCGAAGAAACGTTATCCTATTCACCGACCTGCGCCTGAATATGTTGACCAATCGACAGAAGCTGAAATTCTGGTGACAGGTATCAAGGTTGTTGATCTTCTCGCGCCTTATGCGAAAGGTGGGAAGATTGGCCTGTTCGGTGGGGCTGGTGTGGGTAAGACGGTATTGATCATGGAATTGATCAATAACGTTGCTAAGGCACATGGTGGCTATTCAGTTTTTGCCGGAGTGGGAGAGCGAACACGTGAGGGTAATGACCTCTATCATGAGATGGTCGAATCTGGTGTTATTAGGACGGATGGTGAGGGTTCCAAGGCCGCTCTCGTATATGGTCAAATGAATGAACCTCCCGGTGCGCGTTCCCGCGTTGCCCTAACGGGTCTGACATTGGCTGAGTATTTTCGTGATGAAGAGGGCCAGGACGTTTTGTTCTTTGTAGATAACATATTTCGTTTCACACAAGCTGGCTCCGAAGTTTCGGCTCTGCTGGGTCGTATTCCGTCTGCGGTGGGTTATCAGCCTACATTGGCAACTGACATGGGCGCGTTGCAGGAGCGTATAACAACGACTACGAAGGGATCTATCACATCGGTTCAGGCGATTTACGTTCCTGCTGATGATTTGACTGACCCAGCACCAGCCGCATCATTTGCGCATTTGGATGCTACTACTGTTTTGTCGCGTCAGATTGCTGAGCTTGGCATTTATCCCGCGGTAGATCCGCTGGATTCATCCTCGCGTATGTTGGATCCCAGAATTGTTGGTGAGGAGCATTATGAGGTAGCCCGTAACGTGCAAGAGGTTCTGCAGCAGTATAAGTCGCTACAGGATATCATCGCCATTCTAGGGATGGATGAACTGTCTGAAGAAGATAAGTTGATAGTAGCACGTGCCCGTAAAATCCAGCGTTTTCTCTCACAACCGTTTTTCGTTGCTGAGGTGTTCACAGGTTCGCCAGGCAAGCTGGTTGGTTTAGAAGACACGATTAAAGGCTTTGCTGGCATCATTAATGGTGACTATGACCATTTGCCAGAGGCAGCATTCTATATGGTCGGCACAATTGATGAAGTAATTGAAAAAGGAAAAAAACTGGTTCAGGATGCTGCTTAATCCAGCTTGTTTTCGGGGCGTTTGTCAAAGGGTAATTAATGATGGCTGAAACAACGCAACTTGAATTGGTCACACCAGCCAAAATTATGGTGCAAAAGGCAGCAGAAATGGTTGTTGCACCGGGTGTTGAGGGGTTGTTTGGTGTGCTTCCGCGGCATGCACCAATGCTTGCAGATTTAGCACGTGGTGTCATTGAAGTGCATGAAAACGGCAAGATAGTTAACCGTTACATGATCGATGGTGGCCTTGCAGACGTGACGCCTAAGTCAATTACCATTCTGGCAGAACGTGCTGAGGACCTCAACGCGGCAGACGCCGCAGATCTAAACGTACGCGCTGATAATGCTTCTGAGGCTGAGGCTGAGTTCTTACGAGCGGTTGCTGCGTCTCTTTAAGTTTGCCGGAAAACACCGAATTTTTGGGAAAGCTAAATATTGATAGGCTTTTCTATTTGGCGGAAATGATTTGCATTTTTTTGATGTGCGGCTCGAACGTTGAGAGGACGTGACGGTAGACATCACGTTTAAACGGCACTGCCAGGTCAATCAGTTTATTGGGTGAAATCCACTTCCATTCGCAGAACTCAGGTACAGCTGTTTGAATGTTGATGTCTGCGTCCACACCATTGTACCGCAACAGCAACCATTTCTGTTTCTGACCCTTATATTGGCCGTGCCATAGCTTTTCAGCGAGGGTTTTTGGAATATCATAATTGAGCCATTCCTTTATTTCGTGCAACACTGTCGCCTTACGGGTGCCTATCTCTTCTTCCATTTCACGCAGACAGGCTTCAACAGGTGTTTCGCCAAGGTCTATCCCCCCTTGGGGCATTTGCCAAGCCTCAGCCCGACTATCGATACGCCGACCTGCAAAGACCATGCCCTTACCATTGATTAGAAAGATCCCGACACAAGGCCGATAGGGACGCTCGTCATAGGGAATGATTGGTGCTGTCATGATGAGGATTTTATCGATTCAAAAACACTGATACCGCGAATCAAATCAAGTGCTCGTGCAAGTTGAAAGTCAATTTTTGATTGATCGAACGGTTCGTCATCCTCATCCTCATTTTGTGTAGCGGCTTGCGAGTCAGTGTCGCCATCAAGTGCGCCCTTCAGATTTTCTTCACGGAAATCTCCACCATCAAGTTTTTCGATACGTGCAAGCGCAACTTCAATGTCTGGCGCGATACCCTTGCCCTGAATGGACTCACCCGATGGCGTATAATAGCGAGCTGTCGTAAGGCGGATAGCGGCGGTGTTAGAAACAGGTATTACCGACTGGACGGAGCCTTTACCAAAGGTACGAGTGCCAAGCAGGATTGCGCGCTTATGGTCCTTAAGTGCACCAGCTACAATCTCTGAAGCGGAAGCAGAACCGGAATTGATCAGAACTACAACCGGTAGTCCACGTGCAATATCACCAGCTTTAGCATAAATATGGCTACCCTCATCTGCATTGCGGCCACGTGTTGAGACGATTTCGCCCTCTTCAAGAAACGCATCGCTCACCGCTACCGCCTCATTCAGCAGCCCTCCCGGATTGTTTCTAAGGTCGAGGACAATCCCTTTCAAACTATCTCCTTCGATTGCGAAGAATTTGGCAACTGCATCCTTAAGGCCTGGACTAGTCTGCTCAGAAAATGTTGTCACGCGTATGTAGCCAATACCGTCGAAAATTTCTGAGCGCACGGATTTGATCTTGATAACATCGCGGACAAGGGTGACATCGAAAGGCTCTCCCTGGTTGCGCTGTACTTTCACGGTGACCCTCGAGCCTACTTTACCTCTTAATTTTTCAACTGCTTCTGAAAGCTGTAGACCGATGATCGATTCATTATTGACGGCGATGATATAATCCTCAGGCTGTAGCCCAGCCTTGGCGGCAGGGGTGTCATCAATAGGTGAAACCACTTTGATCATCCCATTTTCCATCGTGATTTCAATTCCAAGACCGCCAAAACGACCCTTTGTCTGGACCTGCATCGTGTTGTAGTTTTCGGTATCTAAATAGCTCGAATGCGGATCAAGCGATGTCAGCATGCCAGTAATTGCGGCTTCTACAAGTTCCTTGTCTTCAACCTTGTCAACATATGATTCCCTAATCCGTTGAAACACATCACCAAAAAGGCCGAGTTGCCTGTAGGTTTCCTGTTGATCGTCGGACTGCGCGGTGGTCAGGGTTGGAACTGCCATACCACCCAAGAAAAGTAGGACGCCAACCGCTAGCAGCTGCCAGAACCGAATGCGTCGAAATAAAAATCCTAGTTGCATGTATTTCAATCCCACTTGCCATTCCGATGTTTGTCCACCTACCGGCCCATGATGCTATCATTTAGTATTTAAATCAAATATTGCAACATCGTGCCAGCGCTCCCGAGACGAGACAAGCGTTCCAGTATGGGACTATCGCAAAAGCGATTTGCCGGTCATCTCGGGGGGCTTGGTTATGTTGAGCATTTCAAGCAAGCTTGGCGCAAGATCTGCAAGACGCCCATCAACTATTTTAGTAGAATTTTTGCCATTGACGAGGATTAGCGGCACACGATTTGTGGTGTGTGCGGTATGTGGTGAATTAGCGTGATCGTCCCACATCAACTCGCAATTGCCATGGTCGGCCGTGAGAAGCATCTGTCCCCCGGTCTCAACCAGCGCCTCGGCAATCTGGCCGATACAGCCGTCCACTGTTTCAACGGCAGTAATCGCCGCCTGTAGATCTCCTGTATGACCAACCATGTCCGGGTTAGCAAAATTGACAATTATCAGATCGTGCTGATCTGTTTTTATGCTCTTCAACGCTACGGCTAACACGCCCTCCGCACTCATCTCTGGTTTCTGATCATATGAAGTTACCATCGGTGATTGTATCATATGGCGATCCTCTTCTGGTCGCCTTGTCTCATCACCACCGTTGAAGAAAAATGTCACATGTGGATATTTCTCAGTTTCGGCGAGGCGTAACTGTCGCTGTCCAGCCACAGCGACAACTTCACCCAGTGTTTTTGTAATTTCCAGTGGTGGAAACAGCGTCTGCATGCGGGATCCAAGATCCTCGGAATAGGTTGTCATCCCGATTGCTGTGGATATTTTTGGAGGTGTGGCATCAAAGCCTACTGTTTCTGGAAGCAGCATGGCATTCAGCAGTTGAAGTGCTCTGTCGGCCCGAAAATTTACAAAGACTAGAGCATCACCATCACTTATCCCGGCATATGCTCCTATCACACGTGGGCGTATGAATTCATCACTCTCTCCGGTGTCATAGGCATTGGCGATGGCTTCGGCGGCTGACGCAAAAGGTCTTTGGTCGGAACTGCCAGAAATGATTGCGTCATAGGCGCATTTTGTCCGGTCCCAACGTTTATCTCGGTCCATCGCAAAATAGCGTCCGATGATGGTGACAATGGCGCTGTTATTTGGTAACCCATAGGCAAAATTTGCTACGCTTTCTCCGGCTATTTTGGGAAGAACATCGCGTCCATCAGTGAACCCATGGATTGCCACCCTTACCCCCGCATTACATAGGCCGTTAGTGATCGCCAACATGTGATCTTGATGCGAGTGCACGCCGCCATCGGACAACAATCCCATTACATGTGCAGTTCCATCGGTTGCTGCCAGTTGCCCAGCAAGGTTTAGCAGTAATGGATGCGCCGCAAGCGAACCTTCACTAGTTGCTTGATTAATTCTTGGCAGATCCTGCATAATAATCCTTCCAGCTCCAATAGTCATGTGACCAACCTCAGAATTGCCAACCTGTCCTTCGGGAAGGCCTACATCAGGACCTGCGGCTGAGAGAAAACTGCTAGGGTACTGATTGCGCAACCTGTCGAAATTAGGTGTTTTAGCAAGTGCAACTGCGTTGTTACTGCGCGCCTCACGATGACCCCATCCATCCATAATACAAAGAACGATAGGACCAGATTTTTTACTTTCCTGTGACATGGCAGCTTTATACTAATGCTGAAAGCTAAAGTACAGAAGGCTTGCCGACGTAGTTAAGGAGATATCGCTTAATTGCTACGGTGATACGGGTGCCCTAAGAGGATAGCATTTGCTCGGTAAAGTTGTTCTGCAAGCATCGCGCGAAATAGCATATGTGGCCAGATTGCTGCACCAAAGGAGATTAGCAAATCTGCTCTTTTGTAGATTATACTGTCATGTCCATCGGCACCACCAATTGCAAAATAAACTGTTTTCTGGCTTTCTTTGCGCCAGCCAACTATCATGCTAGCTAGCAATTCTGAGGAGGTGTCTTTGCCGCGCGGATCTAGGCAGACGAGAATGGCGTTGTCCGGCACTCGCCGCAATAGCAAGTTAGTCTCATCCTGCTGGCGCTTTGGGCCGGACATGAGCTTGGACTCAACTTCTACGATCTCACCACCTTGTGGCAGGCGTCTTATATAGCTGGCTGCAAGCGCGTGCTCTGGAGAATTCCTGCCCTTTCCAACTGCAAGAATGACCAGCTTCATCGGTTGTGCCTCTTTGCTAGAATTGGGTTGTAAATCTTCTGCACAGCGGGAACGGGCATGGCATTCTGGGGATTCGTGACGTTGAACACACCGCCATTTGTCATTCTATTTCAGTCGTGTCCTACTGTGACTACTTCTTCATCTGAGGCATGCAGCCACATCCTCTCCAAACCATAGAAATCACGGACTTCGGGGCGGAAAAGATGGACAATCACATCATTTGCATCGAGAAGAACCCAATTTGCTTGCCGCATCCCCTCTAACCCCAGTAGATTTACCCCAGCCTGTTTGAGCTTGAACTCAATATGTTCAGCCATTGCGGTAACTTGTCGCGACGATGAACCGCTTGCGATGACCATGTAATCGGCCATTGAGGATTTACCGTGTAGCGGAATTGTTTGGATATTCTCGGCTTTGTCGGTATCGAGTGACGAAGTGATTAGATCCAGGATCTGCTCAGCTTCGAGTGGCGAAAGCATTTTAGCTATGATGTCTCTCCAAAAGTTTGCCTGGTTGCTGGGCTGGTGAAACAAAGTCTAAAGTTTTAAGCCCAGCGCCCGAAGCGCAGTTGCCGACGCATAGTGTCGGCTTTCCGATATGAAGCACCAAACCGGTGGTTTTGATCCATTTCCACGTTGTAATTTACCCAGACGTCTTGCTGAAACGCGACGGGATAAAACAAACCGTCCCATACTCAACGCTGCATAAGAATAGCCCGGTCTGTCAATTACGGCAATGGCGATCCGATCTACTATATCACGGTGCCGATACCATTTGCGAAATTGTACTAGATTATCAGCTCCCATAATCCAGAAGAATTTTACCCGCGGTGCAACGTTTTTCAGAAGTTTCAGTGTATTAAGCGTATAATTATTGCGTGTTCCAAGCTCCGGCGCAATCACCTTGATATAGTTTTTTTCGCTGACTAGTTTGCGGGCATATTGTAAGCGATGATCAAGAGAAGCCGTTTCTGTCGGAGGTTTAAGAGGATTCTGCGGGGTTACCAACCACCAGACCTCATCTAGGCCAAGGGTTTTTCTGGCCATTTTCGCAAGATGAAGATGGCCATCATGGGCCGGGTTGAAGGACCCGCCGACTAATCCAACGCTTCTTCTGCGCGAATCATGAAACAGGGGGGGGGTCAGGTGACGCCGGTGCGTTATGCCATCACCTGCTGTGTCTTTATGCTGGACGGGTTTGGCCATCGCCTCTGACAACATATTTGAAGCTAGTTAACTGTGCCGCGCCAACAGGACCACGCGCGTGCAAGCGCCCAGTAGCAATACCAATTTCCGCACCCATCCCGAATTCGCCACCATCGGCAAATTGAGTCGAGGCATTCACCATGACAATTGCGCTGTCAACTTGCTCGATAAAAATTTCAGCCTCACTCACCTTTTCAGTAATTATACAGTCTGTGTGGTTTGTACCATATTTGGCGATGTGTGAAATGGCCGAGTCTAAATCATCTACGATTTTGATTGAGATAATACTATCCAGATATTCGGTGGCCCAGTCTTCCTCTGTTGCAACCTCAATCTCAGGATCTATCCCTCTTGAGGTTTCGTCTCCCTTCAGCAGGCAACCTGCCGCGCGCAAACGTTTCGATATTTTTGGGAGAAAATTTTGGACAATCGATCTTTGAATTAATAGGGTTTCCGCCGCACCACAAATTCCCGGCCGCCGCATTTTTGCATTTTCAATAATTTCACATGCTTTTTTAAGGTCTGCATCTGCACTCACGAAGATGTGGCAGATGCCTTCCATGTGCGCAAAAATTGGTACTCGCGCCTCTGCTTGAACAAGTTGAACCAAAGATTTTCCTCCCCGAGGAATGATAACGTCTATCTCACCGGATGCCTGAAGCATAGCTGAGACTACATTCCTATCTGTTGTGGGAACAATCTGAATTGCGCCTGCCGGGAGCCCTGCTGATGAAATGGCGTCTATCAATATCTTCTGAAGAGCCGTTGTAGAGCTGTAACTATCTGATCCGCAGCGTAATATCGCTGGATTACCTGACATTAGACAAAGTCCACCAGCATCTACTGTTACATTTGGACGAGACTCAAAAATTATTCCAATAATGCCAAGGGGCGTGGAAATACGATTGATTTCCAGACCGTTAGGCTGCCGCCATTGTGCAAGTTTAACACCCAGTGGGTCAGGTAAATTAGCTATGGCTTCCAGGCTGCGGGCCATTGACTCCACCCTGGGTTCATTGATTGTAAGGCGATCAATATAGGCTGTGTTTACCCCTCTTTTTTCGGCAGCCTTGAGGTCCTTCAAATTTTCCTGGATTAAATTACGAGTGTTTGACCTTATCAGCTTAGCTGCGTAAAGAAGCGCATAACACCTCATGTCGTAATCACTGAAAGCTAGCTTTCTTTGAGCTTCGCGTGCTGTATTAACCATATTGCTGACTAATTGCTTGCTAGCGTCGGATATAATATTTTCGGTTGTCATTATTCTTGATCCCTGACTTAGATCTCTTTTAGCACTTTGCCATTAGGAAGGTGTATCAACCATCACCAAATTATCTGCGTGAATGATCTCATCGCGACCACGGTACCCTAGCAAAGTTTCAATTTCACGACTTTTATGGCCACAGATCACCATTGCATCACTGGCTGAATAGGCGGACAGACCATAGGCGATGACTTCGTCCTCCTGATTATGAATGGCGATCAAATCGCCGCGTTCAAATTGCCCCTTAACATTCACAACCCCTGCTGGCAAAAGCGAGCGGCCTTTCCGTAGCGCGCAAAGGGCACCAGAATCAACAGTTAAACGGCCCTTTGGAGAGAGCGCGCCGGCAATCCATCGCTTTCGAGCCGTGAGAGGCGATGCACCAGCATGAAATAAAGTAGAACGAGCGCCATCACACAATTTTGAGAGAGGCTTGAGCGGTCGTCCGTCACAAATTACCATGTCACAGCCGGCTTTGGTTGCGATGCGGGCCGCCTCCAATTTCGTGATCATACCACCCGAAGCATAAGTGGCGTTAGCACTGCCCGCCATCTTCAGCACTTCGGGTGTGATTGCATTGACTTCCGCTAGATGTTTTGCAGCGCTATTTTGTGTTGGATTCTCGGTGTAAAGGCCATCTATGTCGGAGAACAGGATCAACATGTCCGCGCTCAACATCGCAGCAACGCGCGCCGCGAGCCGGTCATTGTCGCCATATCTGATTTCTGCAGTGGCCACCGTGTCATTTTCATTGACAACGGGAACAGACTTTAGCTCCAGCAGTGTCTTAATTGTGGCACGTGCGTTGAGATGCTTTCTTCGGGTCTCGGTATCATCTGGGGAAAGGAGAATTTGCGCAGTGCTGATATCGTGTTTGGCTAGGGCCATCATCCAGGCATTCGCTAGGATCACCTGGCCGGTTGCCGCAGCCGCCTGCTTCTCCTCAAGTCGCAGACCTGTTCTTGGAAGTCCCAGATTCTGCTGACCAAGTGCGATGGCGCCACTTGATACGACGACTACAGCTTTGCCGGTGGTATGAAGGGTGGCAATGTCAGAAGCCATACCGATAAGCCACTCTTCGTTGATTCTGTTCTGCCGTTCGTCTACTAAAAGCGCTGACCCAACCTTGATGACGACGACGTGTGATTTATCTAGCGTATCTCTGGCTTGGTTCATGGTGACCATGGTTCATCTTCCTCTGGCTGGTTTTCCTCAGAGACAGCCTCTTCAATGAATCCGATCAACCGCCGCAGCATCGCGTTGACACCTGCACCTGTGACTGAAGATAGGCTGAAAACCGCCTCAGCGCCGGCCTTACGAAGCGCCTCTGCCATTTCCATAGCATAATCCTTGGGAGTAGCATCTAGCTTGGTCAGACCTACTATCTCAGGTTTCGCAGTCAACCCACCACCATATTCCAACAACTCCCGGCGCAGAACTCTCCAGGCGTTTACCGGGTCCTCACCGGTTGCGTCAACAAGGTGAAGGAGAACACGGCATCTCTCAACATGTCCCAAAAATCGGTGACCAAGGCCTGCACCTTTGTGCGCTCCCTCGATGATACCGGGAACATCTGCCATGACAAATTCCTTGCCATCGATGCCAACTACCCCAAGATTGGGGTGCAGGGTGGTAAAAGGATAATCCGCAATTTTTGGATTAGCCGCGGACACTGTATTCAAAAAGGTGGATTTTCCCGCGTTTGGAAGGCCGAGAAGACCAGCATCAGCAATAAGTTTTAGTCGCAGCCAGACCCACATCTCCTGACCAGGTTCGCCAGGTTGGGATTTGTGCGGTGCGCGGTTAGTTGATGACTTGAAAAAGGCGTTGCCCTTTCCGCCAGAACCGCCTTTAGCAAGGATAATTTCCTGCCCTTGAAATGTCAGGTCGGCCAGTACAGTCCGCTGATCATCTGACAATACCTGCGTGCCAATGGGAAGCCGCAATATAATATCATCGCCAGATGCGCCGCTACGATCACGGCCGGCGCCCGAACGGCCAGATGATGCCTTAAAATGCTG
The DNA here is from genome assembly GCA_902623185.1 of uncultured SAR116 cluster alpha proteobacterium. Lineage (GTDB taxonomy): Bacteria > Pseudomonadota > Alphaproteobacteria > Puniceispirillales > Puniceispirillaceae > MED-G116. The sequence goes on along the minus strand of CACNSW010000012.1, from coordinate 15,495 downwards.
CTGATAACGATAATCAATTAATGTGTTTAGGCCGTTGACTGCGCGCGCGATCACATCGCCCCCGCGCCCGCCATTGCCACCATCAGGGCCGCCAAAAGGCACGTGGGCTTCACGTCGGAAACTGACCGAACCAGGGCCGCCATGGCCCGACCGCATGTATATTTTGGCTTGATCTAGGAATTTCATGTGCCTGCCTATGAAAAAGGGGGAAAAACCTAGTCGGCATTCCCCCAATCAAAGCGCTGTTTTAAAATAAACGACTTTTTCAGATTGCGATTTACTCAGCGGCCACTGCCACTGGCGTAACATTCACAAACATTTTGCCACCGGACTTTTCCTTAAAAGCCACCTTCCCTTCAACAAGTGCAAATAGTGTGTGATCCCTGCCCATCCCAACATTTATGCCAGGGTTTACCTTGGTGCCACGCTGGCGAACGATAATGTTGCCGGCTAGCACTGACTCCCCGCCATATTTTTTTACCCCAAGCCTTCGGCCTGCTGAGTCACGACCGTTACGCGAACTTCCACCTGCTTTTTTATGTGCCATCTTTTGCTATTCCTTCTAACTTTAAGTTGATTGCTTAAGCAGATTTAATTCTTTGCTGCCGCTTTTCTTGCTGCCGCTTTCTTCGTAACTGTCTTTTTTGCTGCCGAACCTTTGGGTGTCGTCTTTTTTGTTGCAGTAGTCTTTTGTGCTGCCTTTTGGGTCTTACCTTTTGCCTCACTTTTCTTTGTGGTAGCTTTTTTTGTTACAGCGGACTTTGCAGCTACGGGCTTTGCCAATTTCTTTGCGTCTTCGGCTATGTCGGTAATCTTGAGAAGTGTCAAATCTTGGCGATGCCCCTTCGTCCGACGATGATTTTTGCGGCGCTTTCGCCGAAAAATGATAATTTTGGGGCCGCGGGTTTGGCGCATGACGATCGCGCTAACGGCCGCACCGTTGACGGCAGGTGTACCGATTGTCACCTTGTCTCCATTACCAATCATGATTACTTCATCAAGAATAACTTGAACGCCTTCTTCAGCGGCGATGCGCTCTACAAGGATCGTGTCACCTTTAGTAACGCGGTATTGCTTGCCGCCCGTTTTTACCAACGCATACATAGCAATGTTTCCTATCTATTCTGGCCGCCAGTATCAAATGCGTGTCCTGGCAAATGTGAACTTGGCCATGATATACCGCGTTTTCTGGACCGTCTGATTTGAACGACTTGAACATTGAAGATATAATTCAGGGAAAATAATTGACCTTACATTAATCCATCACAAAAAGTCGGGTGGAATATACGCTAAGCTCATAATCTGTCAAGTGAACAATCATCTGAAAAACTAGGTAACCGCTCGTAAAAAAACGAAGGTCCGTTTGTCAATCGGACAAAGGTCGGTCAAAGAACGGGTCGTAAGGGTGTTGACCCATTTCAAGATGTAGCTCTTTACCATTCCAAGGGTGGGCTTCGACAACCGAATCATCCAATTCAACACCCAGCCCGGGCTCTGTTGGAGGGATCAGATAACCATCCTCCCATTTTAGCGGTTTTTTTAGCAGAGAAGCATGAAACCCATCCATCTTACCAATGGATTCGGCAATTAGAAAATTAGGTGAGCAGGTGGCGAGTTGGATATTAGCGGCAGCGACAATAGGTCCGCAATAAAGATGGGGGGCGATCTGTGCATAATTTGCCTCTGCCAGAGCAGCAATCTTCTTTGCCTCGAGGATGCCACCTGCACGTCCAACATTGGGTTGCAGAATTGCTGCGGCTCCATGCTCCAAAACCCGGAAAAACTCGAATTTGCTGCAGAGACGTTCACCGGTTGCAACAGGAATGGATGTCGCACGCGCGACCTTCGCCATTTCTTCTGGCATATCGGGTGGTGTTGGCTCCTCAAACCAAAGTGGATCAAAGGCTTCAAGCTTCTTTGCAATCCGTATCGCGCCAGCCGCAGTAAATTGCCCATGCGTGCCAAACAGGATATCCGCCCTGTTGCCAACAGCTTGTCTTATCAAATGACAGAATTTAACAGAACGCTCTATCGCTTCAATGTCAGGCATTCGGCCATCAAAAACGGTATATTGGCCGACTGGATCAAATTTGACACCGGTGAAACCTGCCTGCACGCAGACCGCTGCGGCCTCGGCGCTAGCATAGGCATCATTGTAGAAGCTAAAAGCGTCTTGATCTAAAGTGGGATATAGATAAGTGTAGCTTCGCAGTGTTTCATGCACCTTGCCACCCAGTAATTCATAGACAGGTTGATCAAAGGCCTTGCCGGCAATGTCCCCGCAGGCCATCTCAAGGCCGCTAATCACGGCCTGCATGACACTGTCTGGACGGTGGGTGAACCCGGATCCGTGGGCGCGGTGCCAAAAACGTTCAATGTGGCTCGGTGACTGACCTACAAGGTAGCGTTCAAAAACATCTTGTGCCATCTCGCATACAATGGCAGGGCCAAATGCAGCAGTGTAGATCTCACCGACACCGTTTATCCCACAAGCTGTTTGCAGGCGCACAAAGATGAAATATCTGCCGCCAAAACCGGGTGGTGGGTTGCCAACAATAAACGTTTCAAGTGATTTAAGTTTCATGACGTAACCATCTCTGTTTTCAAAATCTTTTTACCGGTAATTGGATTTCGCCGCTGTAACCACCTGTTGCAGGCTTATGCTGGCATAGCTGACAAGCGACATCAATAAGAGGAGAAAGGTAAAAGAAACTTCTGAACATCTTCCATAGGATTATCATTTTAAATCATCATTTCAATATGTTAGATGGTTTTCAATCAGAATTTATTCTCAGCGTAATCAGTGTATCCATTTATATAGTAGAAAAAAATTCGAGTTATCAGGCAATTGGGCTAGAGAGCCAATAAAGTTGCCCAAAAAGCTATTGTGCTGGGTGGTATCCCTGCTAAGTGACATTAACAATGAGCTAATGCTGCACTAATCTTTGTTGAGACAGAAAAAGGTGTTTTGGCTATAAAACCGCATACTCTAGATGTTGGGCAATTCAAGAGGTATTACAAATTTAGGCTTTGGCAGCCAACTCTACTGACTATGGATAGGTCTTTGGCGGTATTGATCTAAAGTGGCGCATCGTCACAATTCATTGCGGCGTATAAATTAGGGGAGTAAATTGGTGATGAGCTCCTATCAATCGGGATCTTTGGCTAGAGTTTTGTGAAGGATGTTTACGGCAATGCCAGATGAAAAGATCACGCTAAATCTGCAAAAGCTGCAGCTAACGGAGCCGGCGTCAATGCGGGTGGCTGATATGATAACGATCTATGAAAGCTTGCGCCCCATTATGCCAAACCCCATTAAGGTTACGCCAACACACCTTTCGCGTCTTGTTGATATTATACCCAAGGTCGATGCCCTCATACTCGACGGATATGGCGTAATTAATGTTGGTGATGGGCTAATCAGCGGTATTGATGAGCTGTTTGATCGCGCCGCAAAACAAAATGTACCGATCATTGTCTTGACCAATGGTGCCAGCTTTGGCGCTGAGATGGCCTGGCGAAAATATCAAAAATGGGGGTTACCAATTGCGCGCGATCACGTGGTTTCAAGCCGCGACGCGCTTGAGGCTACTTTGGGAGGCTATCCCAAAGGGGTAGTTTATGGTTCGCTTAGCGGTACCTCAAAGCCGCTTGGATATGAGAATGAGCTCTGTTACGGCTCAGATGTTGGGTTTTTCGAGCAGGCTGATGAATTTGTCTTTCTTGGTACGATTGACTGGGATAGCGATGATCAGGATCAACTCGAGGTGGCGTTGCGGCAACGCAGCCGGCGGATACACGTTGCAAATCCTGATGTGGTTTCACCACAGGCCAGTGGCTTTACAGTTGAGCCCGGCTTTTGGGCCGTGCGAGCGATGAAAAACGTTAGCATCCCTGTTTCCTGGTATGGAAAGCCGTATGCCACATCTTTTGAAATGGCCTTTTCTCGCTTAGAGTCGGTCACCGGACGGCGTTTCAAGAAGTCACGTGTGGCAATGGTTGGTGATAGTCTCCATACGGATATTATTGGTGCTTCGGCATTCGGCCTGCGCAGTGCACTCTTGACAAACTACGGGTTGTTTCGTGATGGTGGGGCCAGCCAGATGATTGATGCCTGCGGTATTTATCCTGACTGGATTGTCGATCGGTTGTAATGGGCTTCTGACATTCAAAGCATGTGCAGATGGGACGGCATGACGAACAGACGTTTTACTCTCGAAGGGTTGGAGTGTATGTGCCGAATTGGCATATACGACCATGAGCGCACCGCACCGCAGCGTGTGCTGATCGATGCTGAGTTAATGCTTTCACCGGTAAGTGAACCGGTGTCTGATGATATTGATGATTCACTCAATTATGACGTGATTCGTGAGACTATATTGAAGATCGTTGCATACCGACATTTTGATTTGCAGGAAACGTTGGCGCGGGAACTATTTGATGCTCTGCGAACGTTGGACGGGGTGATTGGACTGAGCGTGCGAACCGCCAAACCAGATGCCTATCCTGATTGCAAGCAGATTGCTTATCAGCTATCAGACTTATGACCCTACGGCGGGAGTGTATCCAACTTTCATGTATGACGATATATTGGAAATCAGAGATTTCTACAAGGCAAGACAGGGCCAACAGGTCGCAACGCAGTTGCGGCCAAAAGTTACTGATTTCTGGGTTCGTTCTGAGGGATGTTGCAACATTGCCATTGGTTTTGCCACGCCTTTTTTATGGCAGGATGAAGTTGTTTCTGTGCTGATGCCACAGCGCCATGGTGTTCTAATATGGCCACATAATCAGCCAGTTCGCTCGACTCTCGTTGATCCGCATGCACTTCCCGTTCCTGATGTGCACACGGACCGTTTGATGTTGGTGCATGCGCTCGAGTTTGACTCTGCGCCAGGCAGGATGCTGGATGAGTGTTGGCGTATTTTAGATGGTGCTGGCCGTTTGTTGGTGATTGTGCCGCATCGGCACGGCATTTGGACTCGTGCAGAAAAAACGCCCTTTGGGCATGGGCGTCCTTATTCACGGCGCCAGTTGCGCCAATTACTGCAGTATCATGGATTTGAGCCGCGAGTGATAAAAACGATGCTTTTTATGCCGCCAATGGCGACGGGCTGGATGTTGAAACTATCTAACAGCATAGAAAGTATTGGTGCGCGCTGGTGGCCAGCGCTAGGCGGTGTGTTGCTTGCTGAGGCGGATAAAATGCTCTATGCACCGGCCGGAAAGACCAGTAAACTTCGCCCAGCCAGACCACGGGCTAGAACGAGTTTTGCACCGCAGGCCAGCCAAATTTCGCAGCGGTACTGACACTGGATTTGGATCGAATTGCTCTGGTTGTTGTCGTAGGTTATGGCTATTGAACGTCGTTGAATTTTTCTGGCACAGCATTATCGTTATTTCTTTTTCTGGATTATTGATGACTGACAAGTTGACCGAACTTCGCCACGCGCTAGACAGCCTTGATGATAAGATCATTGGGCTTCTGGAAAAACGTTTTGAAATTTCCGCATTGGTGGCAGCGGCGAAGGATGGCAGTGCAACTGTTAGGCCAGGGCGAGAGGCTGCTATAATCCGACGGTTGCAGAGAGCTGCTCCTAATTTGGATCCGGCTCTCATTAGTGGTATTTGGCGTAACATATTTTCCGCAAGTGTCGTCCAGCAGCGTGGGAGCCTTCGCATTGCCACTTTAGACGAGTCTCTTGTTACTGCGCATTGGCATTTTGCCAATGGCGCGACTTTTGAAGTTATTGACAATTTGGACTGGCTCTTGGACTCAGTGCCTGTACGAGCTGATTATACTGTTGTTCCTTGCGCTGCGGCAGCAGAGATCGCCCGTAACCTGCTGATTAATCGGGAGTTGATGATTGTTGCTCGCACTCCGCTCACTGATGCGCCCAATATCTGCCCTTGTTTTGTCATCGGGTCGCACGAGGCGGATGACTCGGGTCACGATATCAGCCTTTATGCAGTTGGTGACGATGATTGCCATTCAATTGTCGAGGTTGCAAGAGATACCAATGTAGAGGTAAAGGGTGACAAGATAAAATTCATTGGTAAAGTTGCGGCTTGGTCGTAGCTGCACCGGTGACGACACCCCGTAGACAGAAAGCGCCAGCATGGTTCCTATTTTTGAAAAAATTACCATAATAGGCATGGGACTTATCGGATCGTCGATCGCTATGGCAACCCGCCGGTCTGCGTTGGCCAAATCCATATGTGGCAGTGACACGGGGCCAGACATGAGGGAACGGGTATCAAAGCTGGATTTGGTAGAACATTTTGAAGTTGACCCAGGTCGTGCCGTGGCAGATGCCGATCTAGTGATCATGGCAGTGCCGGTTGGTGCCATGGCTAACCTCAGCGCAAGAATCGTGCCGCATATGAAGGCTGGTGCGGTTTTAACTGATACTGGTTCAACCAAGCGGTCTGTTGTGCGAGATGTTAGTCCACATGTTAGCGATGCCATTCATTGGGTGCCGTCGCATCCACTTGCAGGAACGGAACATTCTGGCCCCGAATCTGGGGTGATAGATCTGTTTGATGGACGGTATTGGCTTGTCTTGCCGCTTGATGCACCAGAAGAGGTGGTATCGAAATTTGAGTCCTTCTTATCAGGCTTAGGTTCTGTTAGTGAGCGTATGGATGCTGATTATCATGACAAAGTGACGGCGTTGACTTCTCACCTGCCCCACTTGATCGCCTATACAATAGTCAGCACTGCTGTTGATCTAGAGCAGCAGCTGAAAAATGATGTGATCAGATTCTCGGCCTCAGGCTTTCGCGATTTCACCAGGCTTGCATCTTCCGACCCGGTGATGTGGCGTGATGTTTTTCTGAAGAATGATACAGCTGTCCTTGAAATGCTACAGCGTTTCTCAGAAGATCTTTCTTATCTTCAACGAGCGATTCGCTGGCAGGAAGGTGACAAGCTCGAGAAGCTGTTTCATCGGACGCGTGAAATTAGGCGTTCGATCATTGACGCTGGCCAGAGCTAGCTTATCAAATGTTGAAATAGACAGCCAAATATTTGGCATATTCGCGAGCCAGTAGCCTTAGTGAGGAAGGGTCTTTCCACCAGTTTTCAAGGACTAGGTCTTCAGGATTCACGGGCCATTGATAAAGGTCGAGATAAGGTAGCTCGCGGCTGAAAATCAGCAATGCCCTCGGCATGTGATAGTTCGCAGTTACAAGGCGAAGGGATTGCATGTTGTGCGTGCGAGCCCATTCGCGGGCACTTTTGGCATTGCCAAATGTATCCTGTGCGGTGTGATCCAATTCCACGCAACAGAATAAGACGTTTATCTGCGTTTCGCTCAGACCAAGTTCTTGCACTAGAATGGCTCGGTTAACGCCCTTTCCAACACCGGAAATTAGCATTTTGTTAGCTAAACCTTCTGTTAAAAGTCTGACCCCGTCATTTAGCCGTTGCTGACCACCTGTCATTACAATTATACCGTCGGTGAATTGCAGTCTGTCGGTTGTTGCCTTTGGCAAAGTCAGGACAAAATGTTGAAGTCCAGCAATCAGCGTAGCTGTGAGAATTGTTACGACCACTAGTGAATACTTTCGCCGATTGGCTATAGCCGACCTAACCTCCTGCGATTTATTACTCCCGGGTGTCTGAATTGGCTCTTTACTGACATTTTTTCGTTTCGCTGCCATGCGTTTTTGCAGATCTGGACGTAATGTTGACCGCCTCATATTTGAAACCACCATAAGATTTTCTCAGAACAAACGCGTTGATTACCTGCTGAGCAATGAGCTTTATACAAGATATGGTAATTATGCTAGCATGACATTATGGCAATTTCATCTCATTGGCCTTTATCGTTTTCTAGCTTTGCGGTATCGGTTCGGTAACTGCGAAAAATTTTGGATTAACTCAGATGCTTTTGACGTGCCCCAAGTGTGAGACGATCTTTAGGGTAGATAGCCAGAATTTGAATGTAAATGGTCAAACAGTTCGTTGCTCAATCTGTTCACATGTATGGTTTGCTTTGCCACCCAAAAGTGATGCCAGACCAACAAAACCATATCTAGCTAAAAAAGTGATTGGCTGGAATAGAATGGGCGCAATTCTGTTTATATTACTTTTGGTTGGAGCGTTTGCAGGTGGCTTTGTTCATCAGCGGGTAATTGTGACAGCTTACTTTCCTGGCCTTATTCCGGGCTATAATTCGCTTGGTATGAACATTTTTTCAAAAACTGACGAGCTGGCCGTAATTGATCTGAGAGCCGCGTACACAGGTGACATTTTGCGCCTTGGCGGCAGGTTGCAGAACAACAGCGCTTTTGATGCTCACGCCGCTGATCTTTTGGTCACGGTAACTTCGAACGATGGTACCGTTATAAATGAACAGACTATCTCACCCGATGACCAAATTATAGCTGCTGGTGTATCGACACCATTTTTCGTACAGTTGAGTGTCGAGAAGTCGGATGAGGCGGCTGTTACGGTCTTACCAATTGCCAAGCGGATTACTCGTTAGCTTGCCATTGAAACCTACCATGAAATTAAAAATTGGGGATGGATTCCTCATCAAGAAGGCTTTTCACCGATCGTTTATGGCGTAGAACATGCACCTCGCTATTGAGAACCAGCACCTCCCCTGCTGGTGGTCTTGTGTTGTAGCTTGATGCCATTACCGCACCATAGGCGCCTGCTGACATCACGGCAATTCGATCACCTGTATTTAGGTCTGGCATCTTTCGTTGCTTACCAAGATAATCACCTGTTTCGCAGATGGGACCAACAATATCTGCAAAGCCGGTTGCTGGCCCAAGGTCGTTAAGTGGTTCTATGTTATGGTGCGCCTCATAGAGTGTTGGGCGAAGCAGATCATTCATCGCAGCATCAACAATGATAAAGCGTTTGTTGTCCCCATGTTTAACGAAAATTACTTCACTTAACAGAACACCATTATTGGCAACGATTGCGCGACCTGGCTCAAAACCAAGTTTAAACCCCTTACCCTTAAAGATGCGCTGAACGAGCGCTCCGTAATCAGTGAAATCTGTAGTTGATCCGTCATCATAACTCACACCAACACCGCCACCCAGATCAAGCGTTGGCACTGGCATGCCTTCACCGCGCAAGGATTGACCAAGATTGAGCAATGCACGGTAGGCCTTTTCGAAAGGCGCAAGACTTTGGATCTGCGAGCCGATATGAACGGCTAGCCCAGCAGGTGCAAAGTTTGGATCATCATGAAGCCGACGATAGAGGTTTGCCACCTCGTGTTTATTGTTCGAGATACCAAATTTGGTTGAGCGTTGCCCAGTTGATATCTTCACATGGGTGTCTGGATCGACATCGACATTCACACGCAGGGCAACAGGTGCGATTACACTCAACTCGTTGGCAATTGACGAAATGGAGTCGAGTTCAGCTGGAGATTCGGCATTGATCTGGCCGATCCCAGTGCTTAGTGCCTGCGCAATCTCGTTCCGGCTTTTTCCAACTCCTGAAAAAACGATATCTGCAGGTGCTATACCTGCCATCAATGCCCGTTCAAGCTCTCCACCAGATACTATGTCTGCACCAGAACCATTACGCGCCAATAGGGCAATGACGCCAAGTGCAGAATTGGCTTTCAGCGCAAAATAAACTTTGCCGGGAACCTGAGAAACAGCTGACTTAAAACGGTTAAAAGAATCACGAATACCATTACCGGAATAAACGTAAAGTGGTGTACCAAACCTATCAGCGATTTCTGCCAATGGTTTTGAATCAACAAGCATATGGCCATTGGTATTACGATGAAAGGCACACATGGGACGTTCCTGTTAGCAGATGGGGTTGATGATCTTTGCCGCTCAGTTTGCGGACGATTGTTTGGGAATTTCTGAAGGTCGATAGGGATCACCTACCTTACCGCAGGCAGAAAGACCGCCTAGTCCAGATATGATTATTAAAAAGGCGATTACAAATTCTCTAATCATATTATTACCCCCGTAGTATCGCCAAAGTTTAAGTGACGTATCATCCAATGTGAAAGCGTTTTTTTGCAGCAGCAATTTGTGCACTGACCTCGGAGGGCGCGGTACCACCAAAGCTTTGGCGGGCTGCCACAGCGTTATCCACCTTTAGAATCTCAACCACCTCTTCTGTGATCAATGGCTCTATCGCCTGCATGTCAGCAAGTGGTACTGCGTCAAGATCAACTCCCTGTTTTGCAGCAAGCGCAACAATGCTTCCACTAATGTGATGCGCGTCCCGAAAAGGTATCTTAAGTTCACGCACGAGATAATCCGCTAGGTCGGTAGCTGTCGGCCACCCATTGGTTAGGGCCGCACGCATGTTCTCTGGATTGGGCTGCATATCAGTGACCATGCCTGTCATCACGGCAATCGCAATACCCAGCGCATCTGCAGCGTCAAAAACCCCCTCCTTGTCCTCCTGCATATCTTTACTGTAGGCAAGCGGTAGTCCTTTAAGGACAATCAGCAATCCGTTTAGTGAGCCAACAATTCGCCCCGGTTTGGCCCTGACTAGTTCGGCCGCGTCTGGATTGCGCTTTTGCGGCATGATGGAGGAGCCGGTGGTGTAGGCGTCTGATAATTTTACAAAGCCAAACCTGTCTGAGGACCAGATTACGATTTCTTCTGCAAGCCGTGACATATGCATGGAACAGATCGCAGCTCCGGTGAGAAAGTCTAGCGCAAAATCACGGTCAGAAACCGCGTCCATAGCATTTGCTGCCGGCCTGTCAAAACCGAGTAATTTAGCCGTCATCTGACGATCGATTGGAAAGGACGTGCCAGCGATGGCCGCCGCACCTAGCGGTGATTCGTTTAGCCGTCGGTGAGCATCGGCAAACCGAGACCTGTCACGGCCAATCATTTCGACGTAGGCCATGAGATGAAAGCCAAAAGTTACTGGCTGGGCTGTCTGCAGGTGGGTGTATCCGGGCATCAGTGTATCTACGTGAGCCTCCGCCTGAGCAATTAATGCGGCCTGTAGTTCGGCGAGCGCCCTATCGAGGTTCTCGAGAAGCATCCGCACCCACATTTTGAAATCGGTTGCTACCTGATCATTTCGTGATCGCGCCGTGTGCAGTTTGCGGGCAGGTTCGCCAATTATTTCGGCAAGCCGTGCCTCAATATTCATGTGGATATCCTCAAGCTCTAGACTAAATTTGAGGTCGCCGGCCTCGATTTCTTTAGCGATCTGCGCAAGTCCCTGATTGATAGCCATTAGGTCCTCTTCACTGATGATCCCACAATGCGCAAGCATAGTGGCATGTGCCCGTGATCCAGCAATGTCCTGTTGGTAAAGACGCTGGTCATAGCCGATCGACGCGTTGATATTTTGCAAAAGCTGCGAAGGACCACTTGAGAACCGGCCACCCCAGATGCTAGACTTTCCAACTTCATTTTGATTTGTCACATTTGTCTGTGATATTTGTTTTTTTGTCATTGCCTCAGTTGCCTGGATTTGAATCTTAATGCTTTATACTAAGTTTTTATTGAATTTTCAGCCAAAAACAGAAGTTTTTACCGGCCTAAAGGCAGCTGTCAGATCGACAATTTTTGCTGTGGTGGGAATTTGGGTTCTGATAATTAATACTGCTGTTGCGTCTGGCCTGCCAAAAGTCAACGCACAGACACCACCAGATCTAGGCGTAGAGATCATCGATAAGGATGGTCAACCGTTGACTTTGGCTGATTATAAAGGGTCACCTTTATTACTGAATTTCTGGGCCACGTGGTGCCCACCGTGTGTTGCCGAACTGCCAGCACTTGAGCGCGCTGCGGCACCACTTAGCATGCAATCGGTCAAGGTTCTGCTGGTTTCGGTTGATCGGGGCGGTGCCAAACAAGCTGTTCCGTTTCTGAAAAGATATGGGGTTAGCAGCCCTGAACTGGCATTTGATGCCAAAGGCAATCTTTCTAGCCACTTGGCGCTAAAAGGTTTGCCAACAACAATTCTGTTGTCTGCAGATCAGACAAAATCCTGGGTATTTGTTGGCCCATTTGATTGGGATACGCAAACCGTGCAGCAGGATATTCTTGCGCTTCTTTCTCGATAGGTAACGAGACGAAAAAAGAAGTAACGAAGAATGCCCCAAAATTTTTAGGGCGTTGTTGACGGTTATTCTTAGCTTAGTTCCTTTTCAAATTCTGGAACAGCCTCAAACAGATCGGCAACCAAGCCAAAATCAGCGACTTGAAAAATTGGCGCTTCGTCATCCTTGTTGATGGCTACGATCACCTTACTATCTTTCATGCCGGCAAGATGCTGGATGGCGCCGGAAATTCCAACGGCAACGTACAGATCAGGGGCAACAACCTTGCCTGTTTGACCAACCTGGTAGTCATTTGGCACAAAGCCAGCATCAACGGCTGCGCGAGACGCGCCAACAGCAGCTCCAAGCTTGTCAGCAACCTTTTCTAACATCGCAAAATTGGAGCCATCCTGCATACCACGCCCACCAGAGATAACAATCGGTGCTGAAGTCAATTCTGGACGCTCGGAGCTGGATAGCTCTGACTTTAAATAACTTGAAAGGCCTGAGTCAGTGCCTTTGGCGACCTCTTCGATGGTCGCATCACTGCCATTTGCTTCTGCAGCTTCGAATGCAGTGCTGCGGACGGTGACGATAATGATCGCCTCATCAGAGGTGACAGTGGCAAGCGCGTTGCCCGCATATATTGGGCGTTGGAAGGTGTTGGCATCAATGATCTGAACGATATCGGATATTTGCATAACGTCGAGAAGTGCAGCAACACGTGGCATGATGTTTTTGCCAGTGGTTGTTGCTGGTGCTAGAATATGTGAGTAGCTGCGAGCCATTTCCGTGATAACAGGGGCAACATTTTCTGCAATGCTATGATCCAGGCTGCTGCCTTTTGCGACCAGTACTTTGGACACGCCAGCAACAGCAGCAACAGCCTTTGCGACTGTGCCGCTAGCGTCGCCAGCCACGAGAACATGGATGTCACCACCGATTTGCGATGCGGCGGTCAACGTATTCAGTGTTGCGGAGGCCAGTTGGCCACTATCATGATCTGCAAGAACAAGAACACTCATAGCTATATCACCTTTGCTTCGTTTTTCAGTTTGTTTACAAGTTCGCTGGCATTGGAAACCTTAACTCCGGCTGACCGCGCTTCCGGCTCCTCGACTTTAATAACGGTCAGGCGTGGAGCCACTTCAACGCCAAGCTCCTCAACAGTCATCGAGTCTACCGGCTTTTTCTTCGCTTTCATAATGTTTGGCAGTGAGGCATATCTTGGCTCGTTCAGACGTAGGTCAACACTTACTACTGCAGGCATGCTGATTTCCAAGTGCTCAAGCCCACCATCAACCTCACGGATCACGGTGGCTTTGTCATCATTAATCTCAACACCTGAAACAAAAGTTCCCTGAGCCCAGCCTAGAAGGGCGGCTAGCATCTGACCAGTCTGGTTGCAATCATCGTCGATCGCCTGTTTTCCAACGAAGACTAGTCCTGGATTTTCACGACCGACAACTTCTTTCAACAGTTTTGCCACAGCGAGAGGTTCGATATCATGGGAGGCTTCGATGTGGATGCCGCGGTCTGCACCCATTGCTAGTCCGGTGCGGATCGTTTCTTGATTCTGTGATGGCCCGATAGAAACAACAACGACCTCATTAGCGCCTCCACTTTCTTTTAGGCGGAGTGCCTGTTCAACTGCAATTTCGTCAAAAGGGTTCATCGCCATCTTAACGTTGGTGAGTTCAACACCTGAGTTATCGGCTTTAACCCTGATTTTCACGTTATAGTCGATTACCCGCTTTATTGGTACGAGCACCTTCATGTTTTTATCCTCCAACACGACCTCGTGTTTTTGCATCTACCTTTGTTTATACCATTAATATCAATTATTTCTGGCCTGAATTTTGTCCGGGCCGCCACAATACATCAGATTTGCCATTTTCATTTTGCGTTCGCGCCAGAACGAACAGGTGGTCAGAAAGCCGGTTTATATAACGCATCGCGGCATCATTGACCACTTCCACTGTGGCTAGTTTGGTCATTTCGCGCTCGGCACGCCGTGCCACGGTTCGGGCCAGGTGGAGCCAAGCTGATATTTCTGAACCTCCTGGCAAGATAAAAGAACTAAGTGGTTCTAAGTCAGCGTTCATTGCATCAATTTCTGCCTCAAGACGCTCAACCTGAGCAGAAGTCATCCTAAGCGCTGGTTCACCATTATCAGGTGTTGCCAGATCAGCGCCAAGATCAAACAGGTCATTCTGGATGCGACCTAGCATCGCATCCGCCGCCTTTTGAGGCTCCGTCTTGCAATGAAGTCTAGCTAGACCGATCACGGAATTGGCTTCATCAACCTCACCGAAAGCAGAGGGCCGACGTGCATGTTTTGAGACCCTCATGCCATTAACAAGACTCGTTTCGCCACTGTCACCCGTGCGGGTGTAAATTTTGTTCAGTTTTACCATGTCGTCCGCTTCATATTTTTTGTTCCTGCCTACGCAGCGCCATTTCTTCGTAACCACATCAACACCAGAATAATGACGAGTGCAAGGGCCTGAAATATGATTCGATAACGCATGATCCGATTAGAGTTTTTGACATTGTAGGCGCCTCCTCGTGCCATAGTCAAAACACCCCAGCCCAAAATGCCTGCAACGATCAATAGAGATGCCACCAATATCATTTGGTCTATCGTCATTTTTGGGCTCCTGCCACAATTGTCTTGTGAGATTAATAGTTAGGTATTTAATAAGTTAAAAACTATATTTCACCAATTGAAACATTGAATCGGCGAGCAGCGGCAACGGCGGTATTACGCAGCAGACAAGCAATGGTCATCGGGCCAACACCTCCTGGAACAGGGGTGATAGCACCAGCCTTAGCCGCCGCTGATTCATAATGAACATCGCCGGTGAGCCGGGATTTGCCTTCACCGCGATCGGGTGCAGGCACGCGATTAATGCCTACATCAATCACTGTGGCCCCTGATTTAATGTAATCACCAGTGATCATTTCTGGCCGCCCTACAGCGGCAACAAGAATATCGGCATTGGCGCAGACAGCAGGTAGATCCTTTGTCCGCGAATGTGCAATGGATACCGTTGCGCTCTCACGCAGCAGCAGTTGTGCCATTGGTTTTCCGACAATGTTCGATCTTCCGACAATAACCGCATTCAAACCTGACAAAGACCCAAGGTGTTCGCGTAAAAGCAACAGGCAGCCATATGGGGTGCATGGCACAAGCGAGTCTTGTCCGGTTGCTAGGAGACCAGCATTAACTACATGAAAACCGTCGACGTCTTTTTCGGGTGCGATGGCATTTATAACTGCATTCTCGTTGATCTGGCTTGGTAGTGGTAATTGAACAAGAATACCGTCGACACTCTCATCTACATTCATGTCCGCAATCAGGGACAATACCGTTGCCTGATCGATAGTCGCAGGGAGGCGGTGTTCAATTGAGCGCATACCGGCAGTCGTTGTACGCTCAATTTTATTCCGCACATAAACAGCACTTGCTGGATCTTCACCA
>CACNSW010000011.1 GCA_902623185.1 uncultured SAR116 cluster alpha proteobacterium | reverse complement strand
GCGCTTGCACCCGCACTGGTTTTTCAAAGCGAAGGCTTATAAATTTTTCTTATCGCCACTTAACGAAATTGTGATTTAGGTGGTGGTTTCCCGGACAATTTTTCAGCCATTTAATCTATAAACTTTTTGGTGTTACTAACCTCCCTGCCTTTTTTGTTGCATCTAGTGCTCTTTGTATCCGCAAGCATTTCATGAAATTTATCAACTCCAACCCGTTGTTTTATAGACTTGAAACGATGAGCCCAGCAAAGCACACGAATAGACTTTAGGCAATCTGGTTCAATATTAAACACGCGTCTTTAGCATAGCTTTTAGCCATGAACTTCGGATTTTCTTCACGCATTCTTTGGCTTTAAGTAACCGTCTTTGGCACTCGACTGGACAATACAGTGTTCGTTGATTTTTGAATATGTTTTCGTCGTTGAAAGAAAAAAATGACTGTAAATTGAATGGAGTCACCAAACTTAATGGGGACAAATAATTCGACATGTTATAATCTTGAGTTGTCCTGGGTATAAATTTTTTTCCCGTAATTTTGACTTAATGTGTCACACCAGTTCAAAGAAATTGAAAGGAGTAAAAAGCGGCAAAACTGTATTGATACGTTGGCTACAAAAATGACAAGATTTTTAGCATTACTTGATAGGAAAATTTGAATGATTAATTCTATGAAACACCAATTAGCTCATTTGATTTGCGTCCTTATTATGTTGTCGCCGCCCAGTTTTGCTATGGATTGGAATGCGGTTTTAGAGGAATCGAAAGGGCAAACGGTATATTGGAATGCATGGGGTGGTGATGCGAGGACTAATGAATTTATCAACTGGGTTGGACAACAAGCTGAAATTAGGTTTGGACTAGCCATAAAGCACGTGAAATTAACTGACACATCAGAAGCAGTTGCACGTGTTGTCGCCGAAAAAGTTGCAGGTAAAGATGCCGACGGCTCAATAGATTTAATTTGGATTAATGGGCCAAACTTCTTGTCCATGAAAAAACAAGGGCTGCTATTCGGTCCGTTCTCAGAACAACTGCCAAACGCAAAGTTTTTAGATTTATCAGAGGGTTCACCGAATACAATAGATTTCTCGGAACCGGTGGAGGGTCTTGAGAGCCCTTGGAGACTCGCCAAATTTGTTTTAATTTTTGACAAAAAAAAGGTTCTTAACCCGCCAATGTCGATGCTCGAACTTGGACACTGGGCATCAAAGAATCCAGGGAGATTTTCTCATCCAAATCCTTCAAACTTCATGGGAGCAACATTTCTGAAGCAAGCACTCCTGGAGTTAGCACCTAATGAATTAGCATTTCAGCTGCCTGTGGAAAACAAAAATGAGTTTTTGAAAAAAACAAAGCCTCTTTGGGACTGGTATGACAAGTTGCTACCTAATCTTTGGCGGCAAGGCGCTAGTTTCCCCGACAATGAGTCGATACAGAAACAACTATTTGTTGATGGAGCCCTTGATTTTGCCATGTCATTTGACCCAGCAGTTGCTGCGGCTGGTATTGAGGAGGGTTTTTTCTCAAAAACTACCAGGGTGCTGGTGCTCAAAGATGGGACGATTGGCAACGTCAGTTTTGTTGCCATTCCGTATAATGCCCGTAATAAAGCTGGCGCTATGGTTATCGCAAACTTTCTTCTCGAACCGGAAGTGCAAGCACATATGCAAAACATTGAAGTGCTTGGTTCTTTTACCGTTCTGGATCCTGGGAAATTAGACATTAAATCAAAAATATTCTTTGACAAATTGCCCACGTCACCTGCATTGCCCAATAAAGCAGAATTAGGTTCTACCCTTCTTGAACCTCATGCTAGTTGGATGACATTTATCAAGAAAGAATGGGCTGAGCGATATACAAGGTGACACGGTGAGGATTGCTATTAACTCTGCGGCACTTGCGAAATTGTCAATAAGCACGATTATATTGGGTCCAATTTGTCTTGGTGTCTTTGCAACTCTTTTGAATGCCTTTGGACAGAACCCTTTTATTGAACCAAATCCAATTTGGTATGATCCAACAGTTTCATTTCTAAGAACCCCGGGTTTGTCTAAGGCAATAACGGTGACGTTGTTTACGGGTATAATGTCAACTGTTTTATCTGTGATATTGGCTTTAAGTTTTTGCGCATTTTTTATTCACGGCAAGCATCGCTCAAGGGCACTTTTTTTTATCACACCAATATTAGCAGCTCCGCATGCAGCTATTGCAATTGGTCTAACTTTTTTGATAGCACCTTCAGGCTGGCTATTTAGGGTTATTGGACTCTTTTTCGATTTTAGAAACCCTCCAGATTTCTTTACTATAAATGACCCGTTAGGTTTATCGCTCATTCTCGGCCTTGTAGTCAAAGAATTGCCCTTCTTAATTTTCGTTATTGCTTCATCGTTGACACAAATACCAATTCGGCGACACGTCTGCGAGGCTCGCGCTCTGGGTTATGATTTGACTATCTCATGGCTGAAGGTCATTGTCCCTCAGATCTGGCCGCTTATACGTCTGCCTATTTTTGTAGTGTTGGCGTATTCGTTATCTAACGTGGACATGGCTATCGTTCTGGGTCCAAAAAATCCGCCGGTTTTGTCTGTCATGTTATTGCGAATGTTTGTTTCACCAGACATATCTCTGATGATGCAAGCGTCAGCCGGTGCCCTTGTACAGCTGCTGATTGTGTTAACTGTTTTTGTATGTTTTTATTTTTCTGAACGAACAGTAAAAATAATAGGCAAGGCGTGGATCTGTCGTGGGTGCCGTCATAGTTGCTTCAGCGATATTACTCTTTGGTTGGCAAGATTCAGTATCTTTGTGCTTCTGGTGGCATGGGTTTCTATGTTGCTTCTTGTACTGTGGTCATTTGCTTGGCACTGGCAATGGCCTGCGGTGTTTCCTCAAGAAATTTCAACCAAGATTTGGACAAGATCTTCGTTAGGGTCAATTTCTTTAGTGTACAACAGTCTACTTTTAGCTTGTGCTGCTGCGACTTTTGCCATTGTGTTGACTATCTGGTGGTGCCAAACTGAAAAACGAGAAAGAAAAAGAAGTCCAAGTTTAATACCGACGACATTATGTATTCCTCTTTTTGTTCCTCAACTAGCATTTCTTTTTGGATTAAACGTGTTTTTCATCAAAACGGGGATGAATGGCAGTTTGCTGGCTGTTATTTGGGCGCATCTAATGTATGTTTTCCCATATGTTTTTATCGTACTTACAAATCCATGGCATTCATTAGAACCAAGAATAATTAAATCGGCGTCTGCCCTCGGAGCCGGACCCTTAAAACAGCTATTTATCATTAAAATACCAATTCTTCTTCCATTAATTTTTTCCGCTATTGCCATTGGGATGGCTGTGTCAATTGCTCAATTTTTGCCAACTTTGTTTATGGGTGAGGGAAGGTTGAGTACGTTAACAACAGAGGCGCTTGCGTTGTCATCTGGATCTGACAGGCGGGTATTAGGCGTATTGGCATCCCTACAAGCATTAATACCTTGGATTGTATATCTGATGGCTTATTTCATTCCTCTCTTTATATTCAGAAATCGAAGAGGTTTGAGTGGTGCGGTCTGATGGGTTTAGTGCTCAAAAAAATAACAATCAAATCCCAAGAGGGTAAGTTACTTATAAGAGCTTTAAGTCTTAAAGTGTCGAATGGAGAGATATATTCTGTAATGGGACCTTCTGGGGTTGGCAAATCCACTCTGTTGGACGCGATTGCAGGCAATTTGAGTGATATGTTTATTCTGAGTGGTACTGTCGAATTAGATGGTGTTGACATCTCGTTTCTTCCTTCAGAGAGACGTCGCATTGGATTACTCTATCAAGATGCCGTGTTGTTTCCCCATTTGTCTGTGGGGCAGAATTTGGCTTTCGGGCTTAAAATAAAAAATCAAAATCGGTTCAATAGCAAAAAAATTGTAGATAAAGCACTTTGGCAAGCAGGGCTTGAGGGGTTATATGATAGGGACCCTGAGACTCTCTCTGGAGGCCAAAAATCCCGTGCTGCACTTATGCGAACACTATTGTCGGAACCAAGAGCACTTCTGTTGGATGAGCCGTTTTCAAATCTTGACCTAGATACGCGAGAAGAAATGCGAACTTTCATTTTTGGTCTAATTGCTGAGAGAAATATCCCAGTTTTAATGGTAACTCATGATGCGGACGATGCTCTTGCAGCAAGAGGTCCTACACACGTTTTGCAGCCGAATTGAAACAAATCCGTCTATCATTTTCTAGGTTTAAAATGGCATCGGTGTAAGAGACGCTAGAGATAAATTTTGTTGTTTTCTTGCAAGCAACGAATCCACTCGTTCAAACAAAGAGGGCTTAGATGTTTAATTACAAAAATACACATCCAGAAATAAGGGATGCGGTATCAAAATTATGCGAAGGTTTTGATGGAAAATATTGGCAGCGTTGCGATGCCGAGCGCGCTTATCCTACGGAGTTTGTCCAATCATTAACTACTGCTGGATATTTGTCTGCGCTTGTGCCAGAGGAGTTTGGGGGACTAAGCCTGCCAATATCTGCAGGTGCCGCCATTCTAGAGGAAATACATCGCTCAGGTGGCAACGCTGCTGCATGTCACGCCCAAATGTATACGATGGGAACCGTTTTGCGGCATGGCTCTGATACCCAAAAAGCCAAATATCTGCCCGGCATTGCAGATGGCAGTTTGCGCTTGCAGGCCTTTGGTGTGACTGAGCCTACTAGCGGAACTGATACAACGGCTCTTAGGACAGTTGCCCGGCAGGACGGTAATGAATACGTCATCAATGGCCAAAAGGTTTGGACATCGCGGGCTGAACATTCGGATTTGATGCTCTTGCTTGCGCGAACAACACCACTTGAGGAATGCGTGAAAAAAACTGACGGCCTCTCGGTTTTTCTTGTGGATATGCGTGACGTGCTCGGTAAATCGCTGACTATTTTGCCAATCCGAACGATGATGAACCACTCCTCAACACAATTGTTTTTTGATGATATGCGTGTCCCCGCAGATAGTCTTGTCGGCGAGGAAGGGGAGGGGTTTCGCTATATTCTGTCCGGGATGAATGCAGAGCGAATTCTGATTGCCGCTGAATGCATCGGTGATGCAAAATGGTTTATTGAGAAGGCTGCCTCCTATGCAGGCGAGCGAAGCGTTTTTGGTCGACCCATTGGTAAAAATCAGGGTATCCAGTTTCCCATTGCCACGGCTTACGGGCAGATGCGTGCTGCGGAACTAATGCTGCATGAAGCCATCCGGCTATTTGAAAAAGGTGAAAACCCCGGCGAGGAGGCAAATCTATCAAAATTGCTCTGTGCCGATGCTTCTTGGGCCGCGGCTGAAATGTGTGTTCAGACATTTGGCGGATTCGGGTTTGCTGAGGAGTACGATGTCGAACGAAAATTCCGAGAAGCCCGTCTTTATCAGGTTGCGCCGATCTCGACAAATCTGATACTCAGCTATATTGCCGAGCATGTGCTGAAATTGCCACGGTCCTATTAGTGGCAAACTAACCGGAGAGACGCTGATTTTGGTGATTTTTCCGACGGTTTCATTATTTTAACCTGCTAAAATCTGGTCTTCATAAGCAAAGAGTGATACGGCTCCTCCGGTGTGAAGAAAGACCACATCACCATTGCTGTTTATTTGGCCATTGCGGATCTGACCGATAATTCCTGCCATGCCTTTTCCGGAGTAGACCGGGTCGAGCAAAATCCCCTCATTATGGGCCGCCATTTTGATTGCCTCCAATGTCCCGTCTGTTGGGATTCCATAACCTTCACCAACATAGCCATCGTCAACCAGAATTTTATTGCGTGACAGTGGCTTATCGGTCAGTAGGCCTGCTGTTTTGACAGCCAATTTATAGACATTGTCTATTTGGATATTAGTTGACTGGCGTACACTTATGCCCATGATCGGGATGTCACATCCAAGAGCATGAAAG
Source organism: uncultured SAR116 cluster alpha proteobacterium (assembly GCA_902623185.1). Taxonomy (GTDB): domain Bacteria; phylum Pseudomonadota; class Alphaproteobacteria; order Puniceispirillales; family Puniceispirillaceae; genus MED-G116. The sequence continues at coordinate 43,338 of CACNSW010000011.1, read as the reverse complement.
CCGGCGACCATTCCGGCCTGTGTGCCGGCGCTGCCTGTCGAAAGCACGATGAGTTTTGGATTCAAGTTAGTTTGCTCTAATTGATGAAGCAGTTCCTGCGCCGACGAAACATAACCAAGTGCACCTGTTTCGTTTGATCCCCCACCTGGAATGAAATAGGCGTTGCGGCCTCTAGACCGGAGTTTTTCGGCTGCCTGCCGCGCCTCATCGTTCATATCGAGGCCGGGTGGGCGAAATTCGATCTCAATGTTGAACATCTGGTCGAAAAACACATTACCTGTCTGTTCATACTTCTCATTCCGACCAGCAACACGACGCTCCAGTAGGGCGTAGCAATCGAGTCCAAGCTTGCAGGCAGCGGCTGCAGTCTGGCGGACATGGTTTGACTGAACAGCGCCCTGTGTAACGACAATGTCAGCGCCGGCTTCAAGCGCAGCGGCCATCAGGAATTCTAGTTTGCGTGTTTTGTTTCCACCTGTTGCCAGACCGGTACAATCATCGCGTTTGATCCATAACCTTGGACCACCAAGCACTTCAGTTAACCGGGGCATTTCTTCCAAAGCAGTCGGTTGGTGACAAAGTTTGACACGCGGGAATTTTGATAGAATGTCTTTCACAATGGTTTCCTTGTTATTCGTCATATTTCATTGGAGCTTGCAAATTTACTACCGAGAAAAGGTTGCTTTGGGTTGGTTGATTATGAAAAGGTTTTTTGCTCAGACCGTGGAACTGGTCAGGATATTTTTGAAATAAGAGGCATAGACAAAGACGTTGGCGCTCTTGTAATTGTAAGACCCGATCAATACGTGGCGTCAATCATGCCACTGACAGATTGGCTCGGGTTATGCAAATTCTTTGATGGTTTCATGATCAGCTGAAATGGATTTTCATTGCTAAACTGGTTGTATATGCAAAAAAAGTCAGTGGCGGCTTTTACAGTGTTGAAATTGATAAGCTGGGCATGTGAAGCCTTGCTATGATTTTTCCAATCGGTGTGACTACCTCGATTCTAACCGGGATGAATATCCCAGGTTTTACTTCTGAGACATATGCAACAATATCATCTTTATTTTTGCTTTTCGCCCGCCATCGATTATTTATGCGATGACCGCCGGTTAGCTTGCTGATAATTCCACACTTTATTCCCCTACCTTCAAAAGCAAAAGGTCGATCTTTTTTGAGATTTTGTTTGCCAAAATCATGAAAATTCAAGATCCCTGTTCTCAACCCATCGTAGACTCTGTGGTTTCCGCTGCAACGGCCAGTCTTTTTTATAGTTTCAATCGTATTCAGCATGGCGGTAAAGGGATCTATTGAACCTCTTATTAATTTTTTTCGTAATGGAAATACCTTATTTTTGTCAACTTCTGGTTCGCGCTCCGTTTTGATCACCCCGTTTTTCAAGTGCCAAGTTGTGTTGGCCTTCTTTTTTTGAGATCCAAATGTACTACTTATTTCAAGATGAAGGGGGTAATTATTGCCGCTGGCTGATACGCCCGATAGAATTGAATTTCCTTTAAAATTGCGAACTTTTTTGGCAATACCTATTGTTCTTGAGGTGCCAATCATTTTAACCGAGTTTTCCTCAAAAACCCAATTAGCCTCTGCTACCGCGATATCAAATTTTCCCCATTGCACTTGATACTGAAGTTTTAATTCTATTCCCTGAGCCCAAGCGCTAACCGGCAATAAACCAAACAGACACGCAAGAATGAAAAACAAAAACTTCAATCTCATGGACTCTTTCTCCAAATCGATAACGCAAGATTAGGGCCTTTAATTAATGGCAACATATGTCAGACATCCTTTTATTATGTTTTGGTGATTCGTACTTCAATTACCAAGGGCTTTTTTCTATTAAGAAAAAAGACTATATTGGTAGTATGTTTAATAGTCAGTTAGCCTTTTAGTTGGAATATATTGTCCGTCAATTATGGAATGAGTTTGAAAAAACTGGGAACCGGCGTTTGCTTGCGGAAGCACTCGCCCACGTCGATTTCTCAGACCCTTTTGGTGATAACGCTAATGTTCGGAAAAAAATCCAAGACATATTGATGGGTGTTAAAGGGCAAAAAAAAAGTGGACGAAATAATAAAAAAAGGGCAACAGCAAAGTCGCGTACAGCATCGGCTCTCTTTAGCAGTTATAAGGCACGAGGCATGGACGATGATCGAGCTATTGAGTTTGTAGCCATCGCCCTTGCGATCACTCAGACTGAAGTAGTGAAAATGCTGCAAACCAATGTAACTGAAATCAAACCGACCCTCACTGATTAAACTTTTAATCTGCGACTGCACGTCAACACACAAACTCAATTTTCTAACCACCAGCAATCATTGGAAATTAAACTTAGATAACGAGGCTTCTGCGTGTATAAACAAATTTGGCAAAAACCTTCGCCACCAGCCTTACCGTCAGCACCGCATATTTGTGCCGATCGGATCATAAGCAGGTGCACCCAAGACTGTGGCCTCAAAGAACTCTCCAAGAATCTCAACCTGTAAAGATGTGCCAGCCGCCGCATGTTCTGCCGCAACATAGCCCATTGCCATGGACTTACCAACGCGATGCGCATAGCCTCCAGAACTGACATATCCGACGGCTTTACCATCCTTAAGAATCGCTTCGTCATTCGAAACATCGATCCCCTTTACATCAATGGTGATGGTAACAAGCTTCCGTTTTACACCTTCTTTGCGGAAAGCTTGAGTTGCCTGTTTACCAACAAATTCTTTTTTCCAGTTTATAAAGCTATCCATGCCGCTCTCGATAGCGTTGAAATCGGGACGGAATTCAAGTGTCCAGACACCCCATCCTTTTTCCAATCGCATTGACATGAGCGCACGGGCGCCATACCAACTGTAGCCCAGATCGGCACCAGAATCCTCGATCGCTTCTGCAAGTCGCAAAAGATATTGCGGCTTGCAATAGATCTCATAGCCCAGCTCTCCAGAAAAGCTAATCCGGTTTAAAATTACGGGGACACCGCCTATAAACGTTTGACGCGAGTCACGAAATTTGAAGGCCTCAGGACCTATATCATCTCGGGAGATCCGCGACAGAAGTGTCCGCGATTTTGGGCCAGACAGTGCGATGCCTTGCCAGTCGTCTGAGACATTGGCGTAGCTTACATCCTCCGCCAGATTGTTTTCGAACCAGCGGCGATGCGCTTCCTGCATAGCGCCTGAACCAAACAACATGAAATGATCCTCAGCAAGACAAGCCACTGTCAGATCCCCATAAAGCTTGCCCTTGTGCGTAAGCATTGGCGTGAGCGTGAGACGGCCAGGCTTAGGAATATAGCCTGCAAGTATGTTGTCAAGATAAGCACGTGACCCTTTGCCTTTGAACTCATGCTTAGCAAAGTTGGCAATTTCAGTACCACCTACAGCTGTTTGTACAGCTGCTACCTCGCGTGCAACATATTTATGGCTACGATTACGCTCAAAAGTTGGGCCCTCGTGAGCATCTAGTTGGTTGTTGGCAAACCACAGCGCATTTTCAAGCCCAAAGTCCTGGCCCATCAAAGCGCCTTTGGCAACAAGCCTGTCATAGAGCGACGTCGTCTTTTGCATGCGTCCTTTTGGCAAGGTCTCGTTCGGAAACGTCATTACAAAGCGGCGTTCATAGTTTTCAGATGATTTAATTGTGCCCCAATCAGGTGTAGCAAAGTCGCCGAAGCGGGCAACATCCATAGCCCAAACATCGATGGATGGTTCACCTTCGATCATCCACTCGGCTAGGGTCAGGCCAACGCCACCACCCTGGCAGAAGCCAGCCATAACCCCCACTGCAACCCAATAATTCTTCATGCCTGGAACTGGACCAATCATTGGGTTGCCATCTGGACCAAATGTGAATGGGCCATTGATCATGTTCTTTATGCCCGCTTCCCCAATAGCGGGTATTCGATCAAAAGACATTTCAAGACGGTCAGAGATACGGTCAAGATTAGGTTGCAACAGTTCATGCCCAAAGTCCCATGGTGTACCCTCTATTTTCCAAGGGGTCGATTTTGGCTCATAGGTGCCCAGTAGCATGCCCTGACGCTCTTGGCGGAAATAAAGATTGGCCTCATAGTCTATGCCTGCGGGCAGCCTACCTGCTTCGCCCATAGCCCGCATACGCTCAGCAATCATTGGAATTTGTTCTGTGATTAGGTAGTGGTGCTCCATCGGTTGCACTGGCAGATGTATGCCGGACATGTAGCCCACTTCACGCGCCCACAGGCCACCGCAATTGACAACCTGTTCGGCATTAATTTGCCCTTTAGGTGTCGTCAGATCCCATGAACTGTCAGGGCGCTGTGACATGGCTGTCACTCCACAATGAGTGAAGTATTGAGCACCATGAACACGCGAGGCCTTGGCAAAGGCATATGTTGCACCTGATGGGTCTAGATCACCGTCCTGATCATCCCACAGCGCCGCATAATAATGCTTTGGGTCAATCAACGGGTGCCGTTCAGCCAGCTCACTTGGTGAAATAAACTCTTGAGACAATCCCATGTAGCGTGCCTTGGAGCGCTCTCGCTTTAGATAATTGTACCACTCTTTGGTTGAGGCAGCGTAAAATCCACCAGTGATATGCAGCCCAACCGAATGGCCTGATGTTTCCTCAATCTCTTTGTAGAGGTCGATCGTATAACTTTGCAGGCGGCTAATGTTTGGATCTGAGCTGATCGTGTGAATTTGTCCAGCCGCGTGCCAACTTGAGCCAGAGGTCAACTCATCGCGTTCAAGCAATATAACGTCTTTCCAGCCAAATTTGGCGAGGTGGAACAGGATGGAACATCCAACCACACCACCGCCGATCACAACTACCCGGGCGTGAGAGGGCAGGGGTTTGCCTGTCTTTGTCTTGTCTTTTTGAATTTCGGGCATAATAGGCCTAATCAGTCTGTCTTTAAGGAGCACATTGTTTCAGTCAGAACTCAACCTGGGTGTCGAAAGTTTATCAAATTTGAATGGGAAGCTGTTGCGTTTTTATTTTTGTCTTTTTTTAGAACAATGCAATTCCAAATTTTTTTCCAACGCTATTAGAGACTTCTTTATCAATACTTAGAACAGATAACAAAAAGTGACACTGAAAATCCATTTAAGAATATAGGTTACATTCAATTCTGGATTGTATTAACGCTAGTCTGGATGATATTAACTGCATCAATTTCTACCTGGTAACTGTGATGGGTCCGGTTAAGACTAAGCAACTTATAGAAGCGCTTGTGAGTGACTTCTTTCATTCACTTCTTGTAATTATGGGCATTGTCTGCATTGTCATTATTGTTATCTATAATTGTGTCTCTTACTGGTCTTAAAACGCCTCAAACATCTTAGATGGAAAATGTTGCACTATACTTGGGTCCAGCCTATGACCTCTGCCTTTTAAGGGCAGCGCTCTGTCCAACTGAGCATGACATTGCAATGATTTCCTCGTTTTTGAGATTTAGATAATTAACAAAAATTTCCTAAATATTCATTTTTTCAACCAGTGTGTGACCTGAGTTTGATTTCATTTAGGCCAGGAGGGAAGTGTGAATGACGCTTTGCCCAAGTGGAGCAAGTACGCGTCATCAGCGGTAAATCAGCGCGAACTAGTGGTGAGGACGGCAATTAGGCTTTTTGCTAGTCAATCAAATCTGTATCTTATTACCCAGACCAGATATCGGCGCTACCACAGATCAACGGATCAACCCAAGAAATTAATGAATCATCTTTTCCTTCATAGTCAAAACGAGATAGGATATTCAGAATAACTTGGATATGTGCTCGTCTTTTGTCGTCTGATTTTACAATTGTCCATCGGGCGAAGGGCAGGTCAGTTTTTTTAAAAGTGCTACGGATTGTTTCTGAGTATTCTTCCCATTTTGAGAGACCCTCAACATCGATATTAGATAGTTTCCATTGTTTAAGCGGATCTGTCTCTCTGGAGAGAAATCGTCTGATCTGTTCGGCCCGGCTTACATTTAGCCATATTTTTATGAGTGTGATTCCGTCGTCTGTCATCATTTTTTCGAACGCTGGCACTTGGGCGAAAAAAGAGTTTGCCTCATCTTCCGTACAAAACTCAAAAACCCTCTCGACAACGGCACGATTGTACCAACTTCGGTCAAATAGCACTAAATCTCCGATAGTAGGTAAATGATGAATATAACGCTGAAAATACCACTGTCCCTTTTCCGTGTTAGATGGTTTAGTAAGAGCAATGACATTCGTATTTCGGGGATTGAGATTTTCAGTCACACGTTTAATGACGCCGCCTTTACCTGCGGCATCTCGCCCTTCAAAGACAACTACCACTCGCTCTTTGGATGATCGCAACCAATTTTGGAATTTAGCCAGTTCAATCTGAAGCCGGTACATTGACCCTTCGTAAATGTCACGTTTGAGACGTTTTTCGTAAGGGTAGTGGTCGGATATAATTTGATTTTTTTTTGCCTTTTGAATGGCAACACGAAGCTCACTTGGCGCATGTTTTTCAAAAAATTTTGACACGGCTCCATCGAATTGACTTTTGTGATTTTCCATTTGCGTTGTTTCCTCTGAATTGGCTCTCTCGTTAGACTGGCGGCATACACAAAAACAGATTTAACCATTGAAATCCATATTCAAAAAAGAAGCATCACTATGCCTCGATCTCTCTTCCACTCCTGAATTTGGTTCATGCAAATCGGTTTTTGTTGATTTATTTCAAAAAACCACCGTCTTAATGCTTGTGATGGTTTGGAACTGCAATTTTACTTCGCAAGTTTAAGAAATATATCACCCATACCTGCCTCAAGCTTATCCATGGGCGTCGTATTTCTTAAACTACATTGCCCTCCCGTGATCCGATGAAGTCCGATCCAAGCTACTTGTTCCAGGGTACATTGAAAACCATCATGTAAAAGTCCAACTACGATCATATTGTTAAATGAATACACCCTATCTCCATTGATTTGCTCTCCTTCACAAAAGTCATTCCGCAGCACTTCTTTTGGAAATGTGTTTTTTACGCAGGGGTTATCAATCACTAATGCATGAAGTTCAACCACGTCATTTTTGAATTCGAAAGGAATCTTTTTTACCTCTGCCATTCTCATAATGTCACATGCGCATGGCCAACAGCAGCGATAGAGGCTTCCACAGGTTGGCTTTCCAGTTTTGCTGTCATTTGCATACACAAACTCTGGTTCTGCTTCAGGTGGTACGAACGAGCCCGATACCGGACAATAAAACCGGTTCATCGTCAAGAACTCGCGATAGTCTTTGTAATTATCAAGGATATATTTAAAAAATACTGCACCACCTGCATTTCGGTTGCCAGAAGGAAAAATATCAACCCAATTTGCCCGTAATTCTGCATACAGCAAATCATCTGAGCGGGGCTCTTTTGCGTGACTCATTTGAAATGAGGTAAGGCATAAAAGCTTGATCAAAAGAAGCGAGAGTAATTTTAATGAGCGTCTTAATGGCATGGGCTAAATCCCTATTTTTATTGTCGGACAATGTGGGTTTTGCGTTCTTCAATAATGGTCAGTATTTTTTCTGTTCCATCTGTCCATAGGACTGAGACTGACTTTATGATTTCGTTTTTTCGCAATCCGTAATGTGCGACAGGCTCCATCTGGCAGAGATATCCGCTTCCAGCATCTATGGTTTTTGCATGTGAGCGCAGATTCGTATTTAGGGTTACCGTAGCACCACGAGCGGGGGCGCCATTTAGATTAACGGGTTGTATACGAACAAATCTGCCAGCTGAAGCTAGGTCTGCAGTGAACAAGCTTAAGGGTTGAGGTGCACTCTCTCCATGAGCAATTAGAAGATCTAGAATGCCGTTGCCGTCAATGTCTGCGACCGCAGCACCTGTACCGAGACCCTCGCTCTCTAATGCCGCCGTTAATTCCACGCGCTCTAGTATTCCATTTTCCAACAAGCGGAACATACGGTTTGGTTGGCCTATATTGTTAAAAAAAATCTCGTCGTAACCGTCATTGTCGAAATCAGCACTAATTACGGTTCTGATCCTTGATGGTTCTTTAAACTCAGCCGTAGCTAGGTCATGAAAATTATTTTTATCCGAGGCAAAAAGGCGGTGATAGCCGTTCCAGTTGCCAATGATAATTCCCAGACGACCATTATACATGATGTCTGCTAGAGCAGTGCCTCGCCCGTTTTGTAGCGTGTCAGCGATATTATATTCCACTGTTCTATCTAGGAAATCACCATTGATATTTTGGTACAGAAAATTGGGTCCCCTCTCATTAGCGGCAAAAAGATCATTTCGATCACCTAGGATATGTCCCGAGACAACTGCCCTGCCACCGGTTACCCTATCCATACCAAGCTGATTCGCGATATCCGTAACGATATTTTGTTTTATCTCATAAAGTCGGCTGGGTCCGCCGTAATTTGAAACATAAATCGCGTACCTTCCATCACCTTTTCGATCGACACAGGCTACAGAGCGTCCTGCCGTCAAATTCGCGACTGGCTGGTTTTCATGGATCTCAAATAAATCTACATTGGCCGATTGAAAATCAAGAAGACGATCTGCTAGGACCTTCTCACCGCTGTAACTATCTGTATTGAGAAAGTAGACTTCTTCAAAACCATCGCCGTCTACGTCGCAGGCAGCTACACCGATTGTCTTTCTGCTTTCATCCGTGAACACCTTATCTATCTCACGATTTGATAAAATCCCATTTTTATAGCTCAGCGCTAGATTGGGATAACCAAACCCGGTGACGATAAACTCGTTTGATCCATCTTTGTCTAGATCTGCAACCGATACCCCGTAGCTAAGTCGGGGAGGGTTTTCTGAAATCCTGTGACTCTGATTGATAAAAAAATCTGCATGCGCTGGAATGATGCCGCACAATAACCATGTTAAAAGCGAAGTTAGACTAAAAAAATGTGTAAAATTCTTGAGCATGAAAGGCCTTTGAAATTTTTTTTGGGTGCGAATCTGATGTGTCAAAAATGGGAGTTAGTCAAGATGAGATGGATTGTAAATCGTCTTAGTTTATTTCTCATTGTGGTGTTTATTGCTGCCTGTAGTTTCAAAAATGATGGATCATTACTGGTGTTGGAAGGGGATGGCGATAGAACTTGCTCTGATCTTCACATGGAATGGAAGAAGGCAAAACAATTATCGAGAGAAAATATTGAAGCTAGAAAGCGATGGATTTTGAAACTGATGCGTGAAAAAGACTGCCGATTACCAAACCAGCCAAATCCAAAATTCCAATTCCACCTGAATATAAGTAACTGATGACGGTAAAATTTTGTGGGTTAACCTACGAGCCTAAAACCTTCTTTTTCTTTCATGAAGCAATGTTCGATGGTTGCGTAAACGCATATTGAAGTTTTTCATCTTGCATGTGGGCAATGACCTACCTATTCACATTTTGCTCTTTTTTACACAGATGCTCGTGAAACTATCACATGTAACTCAGTGTCTACCCAACAACAACATCGGACGCTCGGTTGCGTTTCTGTTCGAGGAAAAGAAAGTTTGACTTATCCTTGTTAGACCCAAGCCTATCAAAAGGCCCAGTGCCGATTCTGAATTGTTGTTCGGCCTGTTTGCCATTTTCTTGGCCGATTTCGTACTATTTGCGTATTGGGAGTTTCGGTAATTCTTTACTAGAAAATTCTAAAGAAGTCTCTCAAACAAAAATGAGCTCTGCGAAGAAGGTTGATGATCGGAGTCTGGCTGACTGAACCATTAGTCTCCAGGACGATGTCCCTAATGTCACGTATCGTTATGATCAGCTTTGTGCAGGTGTAACCTTACTGCGTTATGGAGCCGTTTTCGAACGAGATAATGGCGCCTATTTCTAGGGGGTCAAAGAGTTTTTTCTGATCCCATCTAGCGAAAAACAGTCGGTGTAGCTTAACCTTTAGCAACCTTTAAAGAATGTTAATCAGGTAGGCAGTTAGTTTAACCAAACGAAATTACAGTGCCAGTGTTTTCGTCAAAATGTTTATTGAAGTTAAGTCCGGTTCGGCTGAGAACACAAATATCCATAGAGGTAAAAGGGTCGTTTTTGATGCGAATGTATCTAGGTGTCCAATCACCACCATGTAGTGGATTATCCGGCCGAGCTATTCCAGCGATTTCATCGAATTTACAATTATCTTCTCTTTTGAAAACTAGGTCATGGCATCTTAAGTCCATTCATACTGCCGGAATGTTTGGCTAACTTTCCAAATGGCCATAAACGATTCGCCATTCCTAACTTAGGACAATAGGCGCATTTAAATATCAAATTCACTCTAATTGTCTATCGTTTGTAATTAATAGTTGGCTTTCCTTCTTTTTTCCACCTTACGATGCCACCGTTGAGATGACTTACATTTGTGAAACCCAGTTGTTCGATAATTGCATTACCAAGTTTAGTGGTCCTGTTTCCAGTCCTGCAATACAACAGCACTGGGGTTTGTTTTGTACTCACTAGCAAATTAAATCTTTGTAAAAAATCGGGGTGAATGCTGCCATCTTGCTGGAACGCTGTGATAGTGCTAGCACCGTCTATGATCCCGGTTTCAAGCCACTCGCTCTCTCTCCTTATATCAACGATCGCAACACCTTGTCTTTGAGCTACAATTAGCTCTTCAGGATCCGTTTGTCCCAAAACAATAGCTTCAGTAACAGATAGCAATTCGATTTCAAATACGATTGTAGCATTTGGCGGGATTACATCTCCAGCTCCATTTTTTCCATATGCAAGATTTGGTGGAATAGTCAAACGGCGCTGTCCACCAACTTTCATACCAGTTACGCCTAGTTCCCATCCTTCAATTACCTGCCCTGCGCCTATGGTGAAACTAAAAGGTCGGCCCCTTGGTTTGGAGGCGTCAAAGATAGTGCCGTCTTCAAGTCGCCCTTCGTAATGAACAGTGACTTTCATGTTCTCAGTAGCCTGGATTCCAGTACCCTCAACAAGGGTCTCAACCCTCAGCTCCGAAGCAAAAGCTGGCAGACTCACTAATAAAAATATAATCGCGATCGACTTCTTAACCCAAAGCAACATTGTTTTGATCCTTCTATAAAATTAGGCTGAACCCCAGTTCGCTAGGCACTCACTACTTGGGCATCAACAATACAAAAAACAAATCATTTGTTACTCAGTTTTTGGCTAAAAACTGATTTTAGGGGGCCGCGACCATTGTCATCACATTAGCATGAAAAGAGGTAGGTCGATTAACTTTGACTGACACACTTCAGCCTGGCGTTTAAGTTAACCTGCTCAATGATCTATGTGGGTAGTCTTTCCGTTACCGTCTATCCAGTTCCAGATCAGCTCACGTAGCACCACCCCGTTGATTTTCTTTTCATAAAGGTCATTTGCGGTCATTACATGGCCCCATTCCTCAAAGCCCTTTATTTGCTTTGCCTCCGCATCGATGGAGTAGCCAGCACTATAATGTTTAACATCGCTGACTATGCCCTGCTTCACCCTGGTCTGGTCACCATGGCGAGCATAGCGGTCGCCGATGTTCCAGATAGGAAATACCTTGTTGATGCCATGTTTGGTGAATTGCGGGCGTGATGGGAAGCAATGGCCCCAATGGTCATCTTTACAATGATCAGGCAGATTCTTATAAAGGAATTTTGTGATATTGGTCCATGGCCCTTTAGTCCAACTTAGGCGCATTTGCAGCGATTCTGCATCGAGCCAGAAACTGTCTGCGATTATATACGGGTCATTAAACTGCCCAATCAGATCAGCATTGAAGCCAAGCGCAATGGATCCAGCGCTATAGCCTGCAAAGACAAGCCTTTTGGCGGTTACCAGCTGGTCTTTATGAAGATCGATAATGTTCTCCACTATTTTGCGGCCGTGAAAATAGACCGTCTCGCCGCCAATAGTATGTGTGTGGAACCCCTGATGAAGATCACTCGAACAGTAACCGATAATAATGATGTTGAAGCCTCGATCTTGAAAATCATTGGTGAGCCTAACGCCAAAGTGATCTCTTTTTGTTGGGCTTTTCATCCCACTTGGACGGTTAAGGTATTGGTCAGCATTTGTCGCGACGCCGCCACCATGAATATAGACAAGCCAATCATTGCTTTTCCTATTTTCGAGATAGGCGTAAGTGGCCTGTTCACCATTATTACAAAGCGCATCCGGCGATGTTGTGTTGCGAAGCTCAGCATTGGCAATTGTTGCAAACCCCGCAATGAAGCCAACCATAGTCATTATGATCCTATTTATCCTTGCCAAATCGTTTGCGGTCACTCACACCCCCTCAGAACTCCTAAATGTTTGCATCATAATTTTTTTACAGTTTAGCACTTCATTTATTATTTAGAAATTTTGAGAAAAAAATTATCACAGCTACAATGATTTAAAGAATGGCTTGCTTGAAAGTAAAAAATATTCACCCTTTACAATCGAAAAACCAATAGCTCATAGTTTCACTCAAAGGTTAATTATGGATCTTTTCTATGAAAAAACGCCTGAAAAAAATGTTTTCAGGTAGAAAATTGATGGAGGCTTCGCGTGTTAAAGCTTAAACTTTTAACAATAATGGCAAGATTTTTCCGAAACCTGAGTTTGGCTGCAGTTGTTTGCTCGGTTTATTTGGTGGGAACAATAAGTATCGCTAAAAGTGCAGAATTAAATGTTAGGTTGGGAGAGGACTTCACTACACTTGATCCTGCGTTTTGGCAAAGTGGCGCTGACTATACGATGATTAACGTTCTGTTCCCAAAACTGATTGAATTTAAGTCTGGATCAGAATGGGAATATGAGCTTCAAGCGGCTGAGTCGATTGAACAGATAGATGACGTTACCATTAAGTTTAAGCTCAAGCCGGGTTTGATGTGGACCGGAAATTATGGGGAAGTGACGACAGAAGACGTAAAATATTCATATGAGCGTTACATCGACCCAGCGTTAGAGTCACCAATTATTGGTGACTGGTTGCCGCTAAAAGAGGTTGAAATCGTGGATAAATACAATGGTATTATTCATTTAAAAGAACCTTTTGCTCCAATCTGGTGGAGTACATTACCTTATACCAGTGGTGCAATTGTATCAAAAAAGGCAACTGAAGAAGCTGGTGGAAAATTTACCACCGATCCCGGCGCAACAGCAGGGGCTTACAAGATCCAATCATGGGTTCCTCGAGAAAAAACGGTACTCGTACCGCATGATGGTTGGAACGGACCCAAAGCCGGCTTCGAAAAAATTACAATATTGCCAATTCAGGAACCAAAATCGGCAGAAATTGCGTTTGAAGCGGGTGAAATCGATATCACCGAGATTTCAATAGGCTCAGTGCCTAATTTCAAGAAGTCACTTCCGGCCGGTGGTGTTTTAGATGTTCGCCCAACTGCAGATTACACGTTCCTTGGAATCAATATTGCCAATGAAGATCTGTCTGATGTTCGTGTCCGGCAAGCCATAAAAAAGGCTATCGATATCGATGCTATTCTGGAAGGCGCTTATTTTGGTGTTCCAGAAAAATCCACTGGACTTGTTGCACCCGGACTAGTCGGTTACACCGGTGTTGCGCCTGGCCCTCGCGATGTTGATGGAGCAAAGACCCTACTTGCTGAGGCTGGTGTCAACAATCTGAGCCTTGAAGTAGACGTCCTAAATACTGCCGAGTTTACCACTGCTGCGCAGATTATTCAGGCAAACCTTGGAGAAGTTGGCATTAACTTGCAAATCAATCAATTGGACTCGGGTGCGTTCTGGAACGTTGCAGCCGATCGAAAAGAAGCCTTACAACTTACTTTAAACAACTATACCAGCCCACCAGATCCATCTTGGTCAACCCAATGGTTTCTAAGGGATCAGAAGGGAATTTGGAATTGGGTTTGGTTAGATAGCGAAGAGTTTGATAATTTGCACTTTGCAGCGCTGAAAGAAACGGACATTAAAAAGCGTGAGAATATGTATTTTGAGATGCAAAGGGTTATGGATGAGTCTGGTGGCTTTCTTTTTATAATGCACCCACCCAGCGTGATATTGTATCGCGACAACATCAAGCCAGGGTTATATCCAAATGGCGGGCTAAAACTGTCTGAATTTCAGCCGATTAATTAGCCACGTTACTTTAACTCAGGGTCGGCGTGAGCCGACCCTGAGTTCATTTTTTGGTTTAATACTTGCCACATGGTTCAAGTTTTTATTTGGCTTTATTGATGTTCAGTGTCGATTAAATTGAAGTGGTTTTATGGTATTTTACGCAATCAAAAGAATTGTATTGGCGATTTTAATCATCGCAAGTGCTGTCTCCACAATGTTTGTAATGATTCATGCAGTTCCTGGAGATCCAGCAAATGTTATGCTTGGACCAAGAGCTACCCCGGAAATCAAAGAAGCGCTGCGAGCAAGATTGCATCTTGACCAACCGTTGACCACGCAACTTTTTTATTTTTTTAAAGGTCTTATTTCAGGAAATTTTGGATTTGATCTCAGGTCAAACCGGCCGGTTCTTGATATCGTGCTAGAGCAATTGCCTCATACCCTCATACTTGTGTCTTCAGCCTTAATTGTATCAACATTCGGCATTCCTGTTGGCTGCTACGCTGCGATACATAGAAATGGCAGGTTTGACAGAATTGTCGGCGCCATTTCCGTGTCGATCATTGCAATGCCTGCAATTGTTGTTGGCCTGTATATGCTTTTATTTTTTTCTGTAGAGTTGCGCCTTTTCCCAGTCATTGGGGCTGGAGACAGCCAAGACTGGCTAAATTATTTATGGCATCTAACGCTGCCTGTGGTCACGATCGGTATTGCTTGGATAGGTTATCTTTCAAGGCTTGTTCGCGCGTCCATGATTGAAGTTCTCAATCAAAACCATGTGCGAATGGCAAGGGCTTTTGGATTGCCGGAAGTGAGGGTGATTAGTAGATACGCTCTTCGCATTGCAGTTTTGCCCACAATAACAATGATGGGCGTTAGCGTTGCATTCATACTTTCCAGTACAGTGATAACGGAGATTATATTTGCCCGTCCTGGACTTGGCAGCCTGCTATATGAATCAGTGCTCAGCAGGAATTACCCCTTGGTAATGGGAACAGTTTTGGTAAGCACTATTTTCATTGTAAGCGGCACTACGATAGCTGATTTGATTAATGCAGCGCTCGACCCCAGAGCGCTACAGGAAACCGACTAATGCCTTTGGACCAAAAAAGGGGATTGCAGAATTTTACAGACAAACCCTCGACCATGGTAGTCTCTCGGCTATTTAGAGATCCAATGGGTTTGGTCGGCCTGTTGATTGTGATCAGTTTCGTCATGGTCGCAATTTTTGCTGATTTTCTTGCGCCTTATGACCCAAGCAAAATTGATATTTTAAACAAACTCCAAGGCCCTAGTGCAGAACATTTGTTTGGAACTGATCAATTAGGACGGGATACATTGTCACGGTTAATTTTTGGCACACAAATAGCCTTGATGGTTGCAGGGGTATCAATTGGTTTAGCTGTCCTTATTGGCTCAATCTTGGGTGTAATTGCCGGGTACGGCCCCAACTGGCTGGACTTCGTGATAATGCTATTATTTGACATGGTTCGATCATATCCTGTTATCATGTTTGCCCTTGCCGTTGTCGTGCTGTTCGGTCCAAGTCTCTATACAATTATGGCAATAATTGTTGCCACGTCGTTTCCTACATATGGCAGATTAATGCGCACTCAGACGCAGAGCCTTCGCCAGGCTGAGTACATATTGTCAGCGCGGGCTCTTGGCATCGGTGCACCCCGAATTCTTCTCAAACATGTACTACCCAACGCAATTGGCCCAATTCTTATTATAGCGAGCATGGATGTTCCATTTGTCATAGCACTGGAAGCCGGATTAAGCTTTCTTGGCCTTGGAGTAAGACCGCCCACGCCGAGTTGGGGGAGTATATTAAATGATGGATACACGTATATCAGAAACTCCAAGTGGATCCTGATCAGCGCAGGAATCCCGTTGATACTTGTTACGATCGGATTTACATTCTTAGGAGAGCAGCTTCGCGACATTTTTGACCCAAAGATTGATCGAGGTTCGCGATGAATCCATCAGCGCCGCATGCAATTGAGGTGAGTGAACTCACTGTTGAATTTAATGGTGCCCCCGCACTATCGTCAGTAGATCTCAATATCAGCGAGGGCCATATCGTCGGAATAGTTGGCGAGAGTGGAAGTGGCAAATCTACCCTCGCTTCCGCTTTGATTGGTCTGCTGCCAAGCTCGGCGAAAATTACTAGTGGGAAAATTCTATTTGGTGGTCAGGACATCACTTCGGCGACGTCTGATGATTTGAGAGAAATTCGTGGGCAGGGTATCTCGATGGTGTCACAGGATACGCTAAGTGCTTTGAACCCAGTTCTTACAGTTGGTGAACACCTTATGGACATCCAATTTCGTGAAAACATTAGTTTAGCTGAAAAAAGGCGGCGCTCTATCGCAGCGCTCGGGTCAGTGCATATGCCTGATCCAGAGGTACGTATGTCAATGTATCCTCATGAGTTATCAGGAGGCCAAAAACAGCGTGTTTCCATTGCGATGGCTGTGATGGTGGAGCCCAAAATTCTTATCGCTGATGAACCAACGACAGCTTTGGACGCAACCTTGGAAGTTGAGATTATTGCGCTGCTCAAAGAATTGCAAAGTACAATAGGATGCGGAATGGTTTTTGTCACGCATCACTTGGGTGTAGTTGCCTCTCTTTGTGATGATGTTGTTGTAATGCATCAAGGGTGCATTAAAGAAATTGGTAATGTCCGCGATGTTTTTTTAAATCCAAAAAGTGACTATACGAAAAAACTATTAAAATGTGACCCAGCTCATATCAAGGAAAAATGTCGTACTTTACCGACCATGGACGCTCCCAACCAAAAATTAATTGAGGATGAAAAGTTAAAAATCAAAAGGCTTGCTAGAGATGAAGCGCCAATTTTGCAGATTAGGGATCTCACGGTAAAATTTAGCAAGCCGTTTACTTTTGGGACATTATTTAAAAAGTCGACGATTAGAGATATTACGGCCGTAAATAACGTCTCACTTGACCTTTTTAAAGGAGAGACGCTTGCGATTGTTGGTGAGAGTGGTTCTGGCAAGACCACGTTGATTCGCTCCATAGTTAGACTGGTTTCTTGTCACGCAGGCACCATTAACTTTTTTGGTAAGTCAATACTTGATAAAAGGCCAAATGATTTAGGGTCAGTCCGAAATGAAATTGCGCTCGTTTTTCAAGACCCAATAGGAAGCCTTAGCCCTAGAATGACCATTGAAAAAATAATTAAAGAAGCATTACGTAGTGAGCCAGAAAATGGCATAGATAAGGATCAAGAAGTTCAAAACCTTCTCTCCCTCGTTGGGCTTCCTCCTGAATTCTCTCGTCGTTACCCTCATGAACTTTCGGGCGGTCAAGCGCGAAGGGTCTGTGTTGCTAGAGCGCTGGCACAAAAACCAAAATTACTGATTGCTGATGAACCAACTGCCGGCTTAGACGTTTCTATTCAAGGCGAAATACTGAACCTCTTAGCCAAAATTCAAGACAAACTTCAGTTACCAATTCTGATTGTCACTCATAATCTCAACATTGTTAGGCATATAAGTGACAGAATGGTAATCATGTTGATGGGCAAGATTGTAGAGGAGGGTTCTACAGAAGATATATTTTCGAAACCGACTCACGACTATACAAAACGTTTATTGAAATCAAACATTCATATTTTGAATGAATAATAAAAATAGGCGCCCCGATAGATGAATGATCTTCCCCATATGTCAGCTATAGAAGCTTTGGAGAGATTCAGATCGCGTAACTTATCACCTGTTGAACTTATCGACGCAATAATTGCGCGTGCTGAGAAAATTCAACAAACTATTAACCCATTTGCGGACAGATATTTTGATGAAGCCTTTCAAAATGCAAAAGTGGCTGAGGCAAAATATATAAATGCAAAGGACAAGCTGGGGCCGTTAGAGGGTTTGCCCCTTGCTGTAAAGGACAGCACACCAATTAAGGGCCGGCGTTCTAGTAATGGGTCGCTCATCAACAAAGATCGTATCGATGGTCATACAAACCCATCAATTGAGAGATTATTGATGGGTGGTGCTAACCTTTTTGCCAGAACAACATGTCCTGAGTTCTGCTGGCTTTTCACTTGTCATTCGCGTATGTGGGGGGTTACACGGAACCCCTGGCGGTTAGATATAACCCCTGGCGGATCATCGGGCGGATCGGCCGCAGCCCTAGCTGCTGGTGTAACAACTGTTGCCACAGGCAGTGATAGTGCAGGTTCTATAAGGCAACCAGCAAGCCAATGTGGGGTTGTTGGCTACAAGCCACCGTATGGGCGAATGCCTCTTTGCCCATCTAATTCCTTCGACCCGTTTGTTCAAATTGGACCTATGACAAGGACAGTGGCTGATGCGGCGTTGATGTCAAACGTGATGTCAGGGCCGCATCCGTTGGACCACACAGCCCTTGATGCGAGGATTATTATTTCAGATGTTCACCCAAATATCGCTGGCATGAAACTAGCTTTCTCCAGAAATCTTGGACATTACAAGGTTGCTGATGATGTTGAAAAACAATTTATGTCATCGATAAATTCCCTCAAGGACGCTGGCGCACATGTTGAGGAGATTTCACTTAATGGGCTAAATGAGATAATTAGATTATCGCATGGCGCTCAAGAGTTTTTAGCACATGAGTTTTTGCAGGAAGCTGTTCACAAATTTCCGGATATTATTAGCGATTATGTGCCGGAGTTATTGGAAACAGCTTTAGGTTTCAATTCGTCAGATTTTAGAAAGTGTGCTTCACTTGCTGGTGAATTCTGGCAGAGCCATTTTGGACCATTGTTTCAATACAATGACGCTTTGCTCTGTCCAACTGTAGCCTCTCCTGCAGTGCCGGCAAAAAACTGGCAAAAACAAAAGTTAGTGGTTAATGGGTACCAACTTACCGATACAGAAATCACAATGACGGGATTGTTTAATCTCTATAGCAGATGTCCAGTCCTCGCACTGCCAAGCGGTATGACAAATGAATCCTTACCATGTGGACTGCAGATCATTGGCCGCCCGTACGATGATGCTACGGTATTTCAAATTGGAGCTGCTCTGGAAAAGATCCGGCCGTGGGCATTGCCAAACACAAATTGGCCTTCTCTGAATTCAATGACAAACAATAAACATTTAACTTTTGCGGAAAAATTTGATGAGTATTGATGATCTTTGCTACATGTCTGCTCATGAGGCTCTAAAAAGGTTTCGCAATCGATCTTTGTCTCCGCTGGAACTACTTGAGGCTATCATTGAAAGAGCGAATTTAATTTCCTCCACGGTGAATCCTTTTGCAGATTGTTATTTTGAGGAGGCAAAAGAGAAAGCAAGAAAGTCTGAAGATTTATATGCAAAAGGAGCAGCTGGAATCGGTCCCCTCGAGGGTATTCCTCTTGCAGTAAAGGACCTTTGTGAAATAGCTGGCAAACGTACAACAGCAGGATCCCTTATAAATAAAGAAAATATTTGTGGATATACGTCCCCGCACGTACAAAGACTTATAGATGCCGGAGCAAATGTTTTTGCGAGAACAACAATCCCTGAATTTGCTTGGCTTTTCACCACTCACTCCCGAATGTGGGGCGTTACCCATAACCCTTGGAAAATAGGTATATCGCCGGGTGGCTCATCAGGTGGTTCGGCGGCCGCTTTAAGCGCCGGGGCAGCAACAATCGCAACGGGCAGTGACAGTACTGGTTCAATCCGACAACCGGCCAGTCAATGTGGTATTGTCGGATACCAACCGCCGCATGGCCGAATTCCTAATATTGGAACTAGCTCTTTTAACAGTTACGCTAAGGCTGGACCTATGGCAAGAACGGTTGAAGACTGTGCAATCACGTTAAATGTAATGTCTGGTCAGGACATCCGGGACCATAATTCTCTAATTGAAGGTGTCCAAATACAGCTTGATGAAAAAAATTTGGTTGGTCTCAAAATAGCTTTTTCAATGGATTTGGGATGTTATGAAATTTCTAATGATGTCCAACGTGAAACAAATGAAGCGCTTCTAGCACTAAGTCGGGCGGGCGCTTCGGTAGAGGAAGTACCAGTTACTTGGGCGGCTGCTCTTATCGATTTAGCGCTTGGTAACCAAGAAGTTCTATTCGCAACTTTTTTAAATAAAACTTTCAAAAAGCATAGCGAAATAGTCAGTGATTATGTGCCGCAATTAGTCGAAACTGCCAACAGCTACCCTACCAAAATTTATCATCAGTCCATTCTTACTGCTGGTCAAATCTGGATGGAGTATCTCGGCCCTCTTTTTCAAAAGTATGACGCCTTTGTGACACCTACAACAACCTACACAGATATTCCTGCAACTGGTTGGCAAAAAGACAAAGTTAATGTGAATGGAAACTTATATACAGATACTGATACAACCATGGCGGTTATTTGGAACATGTATAACAAATGCCCGGTGATGGCGCTTCCATCAGGTAGAGCTTCAAGTGGCGTGCCAACGGGCATACAGGTAATTGGTCGTCCCTACGATGATAAAACAGTGTTCCGGGTTGCCAAAGCCTTTGAAAGAGAAAAACCGTGGCTAGATTGTGCTGACAGAAGGCCTGAGTTGACATCAAATTATTTATGAGGGCTCTTATTGTTCAGGACGGTTTAGAAAAAATTGTAATTATAGCCGCAAAGTCGAATGGAATGAAATGCAGATTTACAACACAATACCTAACCCTGATTTGACAGTTGACAAAAATAATAAACAAAGATGGAATCAACCCGAGCATCGGCGACACGGTTTTCATAATGCCAACAAATTATTCCGGCGTGCGTTGATGGTTCGATCAAAAAATGTCCTAGTTCTAGAGCCCCAAAAAGACACGATTGTCCAGATCAGTTCTAATTTGCAGAACTTGCTGGATCACCCAGCTTTTTCGGCTTTGTGTTGTATTCACAAAGATAAGATTGTCCTGGAGGTTGCTGCAAACGACTTTTCAACAACGCGGCCTCATTCTATTCAGTCAATTTCAAAACTCCATGTTCATCTCATTGTTGGCCGTTTGGTTGAACAGGGGGCGTTAATGTTAAATGCAAGAGTGGGTGATTATTTACCAGATATCGGCTCTGGCTACGCAGAAGCACCTATTCAGGCTGTCCTTGATATGGCGGTGACTAATAATTTTTCAGAGAATTATTTTGATCCAAATTCTGATTGTTTTACTGAAGAAATTGCTCTTGGGTGGCGCCTACCAAGCGATACACATCTCGTTGAAACTGATCTCACAAAATTTACTAACAGTATAACTGGTTACGAAGATCGGGGTGTCCACTCCATCGCACAGTATAAATCTGCCAACACGGATGTTTTGACCCGAATTATTGCAAGAGTTTCGTCAAAAACCCTCGCTCAACACATTGAAGAAATTGCAGACGCTATCGGATACGAAGGCGCTTTTTACATCAGTCTTAGCCCTGAGGGTTATCCTGCTTTTTCTGGCGGAGGTTGCCTAAGTGCACGTGATCTTGCACGCTTTGGCTTGATTTTCTCAAGAGATGGCAAAGATTTAGCTGGCCAACCTTTCGCTAATAATGAGTTCTTATCAAAAACTATCTCAAGATCAGCGCCAATGCTTTCAGAGCCAAAGAATTGGCTCAGATATTCAAACCACTTAATGACAGATGGCCGTTTTGTGGGCCATGCTGGTTATGGTGGGCAGTTTTTAATGACTGATACCCAGAACAAAACCTCGCTCTCTTTTTTAAGCGTTTTGGAGAATGAAGATGGTTACGATGATGCCTACATGGGCGATGTTGCGGTTACGCTGAGAGATTTTCTTGGACAATTTTGATTTAATGAATATTAGTCTTGTCTCATTCTAAAAGCAGGAAATTCAAGAATTACAGGAATATAGATATATTATGACAATGCTTAGATTACTTACAAATCGGGCACTTCATTTTGCCTAGCAAATGCTAAAGTGTAAAAAATTTGGCGGGAAGTCTTGCTCGCCGCCGCGACTTTAAAAGTGTACTAGAGATCTTAGACGCACCATAGAAACACAAACTTCTTTTCTAGAACCTAAATAGTTTGGAAAAAGGCAACCTAAACAAGGTCCACTGACTTCAAAGTTAGGGAAATTGCGCACCTAAAAGGTAGGCTGTTTAGAACCTGCGCACCAGCTAGATTACGTAATGTAAGCACCGCTTCGAATCTCGTTTATTCACTGTGCAGTCAAGACGCATAAATGAACTTGCCGTGCGTCAATTTTCTTTAAATGGGAGTGACCTACAATCGATAGTCTTCTTTGAATGGTGGACAAAGCAGGAAACATACCGACCTACTTATGTTTTATGCATACGGTATTTCACAGATTGCTGTCGGAGTAAGTTAACCAATTATATTGTCTTTGACGATAGCTTAGTGTTTTGGAAGTCTAATCAGTGAAAGTGCCTGCCGGACATACTGCAAACAGCGATAAAATATTAACTAACATATGTTATGGTAACCACCTAACAACGAGCTATTTAATATTAGAGATTGGAATGAGATTTGTCATCTTGATTAGGATTTTGCAATTGTCGAATAAAACAAAGGCACCTGCCACTCGGTTTCATCGTATGTTGAAATTAATGCTGTTAAATGTCAGCTTAATTTAAACAAAAAAATAACGACGATATTGAGTAACTAATGCCTAAAAAATCTCTCAGTATAATTGAGCTTAGCGTGATATCTATAGGGGTCGGTTGGTTATCGCTAGCATACCATAATTCTTCTGTGGCTTTGACCTTCAAGAGTGATGGCTCGGTTGTTCAAAAGAGTGGTGAAGTAGTACAGGAGAGCTATGCAGCTAGGTTTAAAGCCGAGATGTCCAAACCAACAAAAGACTGGGCTAAATCAACAGGGAGACCTCGGAGAGTTAAAGGATATTTTGGTGATGATGTACTCCTACCAGGGGCACCGCTATTGAGAATCCAAGGAATAAAAAAAGGAGAAGAATATCTAAGTGCGGTGTTTAGACTTAATGGACTTCAGGATAAGAAAGCGCTGTACCGGTACATTATTGCAAACGCAAGTCCCAGATTTATCGAAGAGATGGGGATAACTGAGAGTGATGCACAAGCTTATTTGGACACAGCAATTTCTGAGTTGCTTGGTGACGAGGAACTAAAAAATATAGAGCTATCTAACTCATTGAGGAAAATTCAAGAGTCCTCTTTTGCTATAAATTCTGAGATTGAAGATGTTTTGACGGACCAGATTTCTGACGCCGTAGATAGGGAGATGGAGGAGAAAGTTGAGGATGCTGTCGAAGAGGCTGTGGAAGAGGCCGTCGAGGAGGCCGTCGAGGAGGCAATTGACAACTGGTTGCAAGAGTTGATTGATTACTACAACATTAACCCGGATGCGATTTTGGAAATTGGGGATGGATGGGTGGTTGTCGACTGCAATAAGACACAATGTTGACCAAATGAAAAATCATATTGATAGAAACTTTATTCCACTTGTTAGCAAGGTAAAGAAAAGGCTTATAGGTGCGTTACTTGTTTGTGGTTTTATAAACACTCCCCTACAGGCAGCAGAATATTTCATCGACAATCCATCGGTTATTTGTAGAGCTCATTTTAAAACCCATTTCGATAAATTTGTCTCTCAAATTGATGATGACTTTATTTTAGAGTTTGATGAAACACGGTATCAAACAAAGCGCAGATGGGGATTCAAATATAATGGAGTTTTGGTAGGTGAAAATGCATCGATGTTGCTAAACTGGAGTAAAGATGAACAATTTGGTATCTTGACTGTGCTGGCGAACGACTATCCATGTAGGGCAACTTTTTCTGCGGAAAAGTTGCTACAAGTTGTGGATCCAAATGAGGCTGAAGATCCTCTTGTCGACGACCTAGCACTGTCTGATGGACTTGATGAAGAAATAATAAAAAACGAAGCGCTCCGCGCTGAACTTGATGCAATCGTAAATCAAAAGGATGAAATAAAATCATCTTCGGAAATTTCCTCAAGTTCTGGAGGTGCCTCTTCAAATGGGTCGAAGCGAGCAAACGTAACCAAATTGTCCTCTTCCCAAAATACCTTTGATCCACCAACGGCCAGACCCAACCTGGTAAAAGCACCTTCATTATCAATTACCGAGATATTCACCAATGGCCCTCAAGGTACCGTGAAAGGGTATGTATATGACGATTTGGGTATTGCAGAGCTAAAAATTAATGGGCGTTTGGTTAAAGTTGATACTGGTGGGTATTTTTCAGCGACAACCTTTGTCCCTATTGGTGGATCGGTTGCAACCTTGGTTGTGTTCAATCAAGCTGGCATGTCTACAGCAATGTCTGTGTTACTAGAACGAGCAGATGTGCAGGACAATATCGTATCTTTTGAAAAGTTAAACCCACTTCATCGGAATGTTTTTAAAAACGACAATGCCGTGGCGATAATAGTTGGTGTTGGTACTTATTCAAATTCTTTAGCCCCTGCGATATACGCAGACACAGACGCAAAGGTTTTTCATGATTATGCGCTAGCCAAATTAGGTGTTCCCCGAGATCGGATAAAAACGCTTGTCAATGATGACGCCGATGAAAGAGGTGTGCTGCTCGCCGTTATGCGTTGGTTAGCGCGTGTGGCTGAACCAGGTCTATCAGATGTATATCTTTTCTTTGCTGGTCATGGTTTGTCCTCTGATGATGGAGAAAGCATGTTTTTACTGCCATTTGATGGCGAACCTGATTTACTTGAAAAGACGGCTATACGTCGTGACGAGCTGCTTTCGGATATTGCATCAATTAAACCTCGGTCTGTTACAGTCTTCTTGGACACTTGCTACTCTGGGGCTACTCGTGGTTCAGAGATGCTGATTGCCTCGCGTCCCATTGCCATTCGCGCTAATCCACAATCAGTTCCAAAAAATTTTACAATAATTACAGCTGCAGCTAATGATCAGACAGCCAAGCCTCTGGAGGAAGCCAAGCACGGATTGTTCAGCTATTTCCTTATGAAAGGTATGGAAGGCCAAGCTGATGCCAACCAAGACAATCAGATTACTGCTGGCGAATTGCATTCTTATGTCCAGCAAAACGTTATTAAGCAGTCATCGGGAAGTCAGACTCCTGAACTGCGCGGTGATGGTAACAAAGTTTTGGTGAGGTTCCAGTAAGTCTCGGGAAATTTCTTAGCAATAGCATTATGAGTGTACTGTTTAAGAGAAATTCGATAGCGCTTTTCCGACTGCAATACATAGCATTTTCGTGATGGACTGTATGTGACCATACTTGTTTCTCACTTCAATGCCATTTGAAGACAGCCTCGGACGTCGAGGCTAGCGCTAAAAACTGTCCGATAATTTACTTAACGCTCATTTGTAAAAAATCAAATATACCAGAAATCATTGATTACGTTTTAAAAGCTTGCAACGAAGGGGCACAAATCATGAAGACTATGTATTTGAATTTTACTTTTCGCCTTGGATTAGTGGCGGTGTTTTTTGTCAATGGAATATCAAAATTACAACATTTGGAAGAGGTAAAAACTTGGATGGAAAGCTATAACTTTCCAGGCTTGTTTATTTACCCAGCCATAGTGATAGAGATTGTTGCTCCTATTTTGATTTTGTTCAAACTAGAAAGAAGGTTTTCTTATTTAAGCTTGATGGCATTTTGTTTTTTATCTGCCTTAGTTTTCCATTCAAACCTGTCCGACCCATCTCAATTGACTGCATTTTTAAAAAACTTTGGCTTAATGTCTGGTATTTATTTTCTCATGGTCTCAGAGCCAAATGATTAGAAATTCTTGATTTGAAATAGGTAGCTTTTTGACTTTGGAGTAGCTAAACGCTGACCGTCTAACCACTGATTTATGTTATATTTGTAAGGCGCTTGAGTTGACTTTATCTATAGACATCCAAAAGTGCCGACAACGTGACTTACGTGAGGTAGCTTGATTAACCTTGCCAAAGGTGGCCTGCGCATATCTGGCTTACATCGACAGGTCTGATGTTTTTCTTACTATGGTTGCCGAGTGTATGTATGAGCATACAGATAGTCTGTCATATCTAAATCTCGCTTGATCAAAATAAGTCTACCTTATGAGCTGTCGCCAGTTACTACTTATAATCTGCCACCAAAATTTTGTATAAACTGCCTTTTAATT
The DNA here is from genome assembly GCA_902623185.1 of uncultured SAR116 cluster alpha proteobacterium. Taxonomy (GTDB): domain Bacteria; phylum Pseudomonadota; class Alphaproteobacteria; order Puniceispirillales; family Puniceispirillaceae; genus MED-G116. The sequence continues at coordinate 17,207 of CACNSW010000011.1, read as the reverse complement.
CAAATAGCGAATTTCTAATTTACCTATCCAGCGTTGGCGGCAGACTTCAATCTGTATGTTTTTAATAAAATGCCTTTGTGTTCGGGGGATATTTTATCTGCATGTTTCAGCAGCAAATTTGCCAGTGAGATTTAATAATTAGTCTGACTTATTGGTGATGTCACAGCGTGAAGACTTACCTTTAATCCATTAGACCATAGGAGCGCACCAGACTTTTTAGATAATATGTTTTGAAAAAAATACGCCAACCATAAATACGCAGTTGAGCGATTCATTTGGAGCCCCCTTTTTCTTACACTATTAATCGATCTAAACTCGTCTTTGTGTCAAATCTGCGTTCTCTGATTACAACTTCGAATCAGGAGTTGTCTAACTCATTGAGATATTTCTAATAAAATGGCGCGACCAAAATGTTAATGGCCCATTGATTGCACACCATCACCACCCACGATCTAGCTACGTATCGATAATTTGCTAGACTGGCTATCACATTTTATAGCCACGATTTATCATTAGTTCGCGCAAAACAAATTCTCATCGCTTCTAGCATAGGTAATAGATTCATTACATTAGAACATTAAGTGTCTAAAAACATTTAATGCCCGACTATCAAAAACTTGGCCCAGAAGATTTCTTTAACAACTGTCTTTTAAGCAATCTATGCCCAACAATAATTACTCCAAAGTATGGGCCATAGGAGGAGTGTGACCATGTTTTTTAGATGTGGTATTACGCAGACCAGAGTACTGGATAGGTGAGTAGTTTAGTTATTGTTAAGGGCAGTTAGGTGAGTAACAGGAATGAAAATTTTAGAGCACCACAGACATGCCCTGTATAGCGATTACAGAGACACTGACAGGTTTTGGGCAACGTTTCATTACCATTGTGTTACTCTTAGGTGGTGTAAGTCTTAAACTATGGCAGCGCCAAAACCTAAAAAACCGCCAACAATACCACCCCAGACCACCAACCAGCCAAGATGTTTGCGTATCATTACTTGTATTATATCTTTGACTTGCTCTGGCGTCAGTTCATCGAGTCGCCGGTCGATTATTTGTTCCACTTGAGCCAATAACGATGAAGTCAAATTTTTATGACCAGTTTCTAAAGGTTTTGTCTCATTTATTTCACTCACGATTTGCTGAAGTTTAAGTGTGATCGGCTCTTTTAGAGGTTGCAGAGCTTTTCTACCACCCAGCATAGCTAGCATGCTTCCCATAGAAGAACTTTCTATAGCTTCAACCAGTCCATCAAAAACTCTGTCAAAATCAATCATATTGCTAATGTCTGTTGAGAGGCCTTCGGTTTGTTGCTCAATGAAAAAATTAATGTTGTGCTGAGTAAAAAATTGAGTCATCACGAGGTTTTTTATTCCCAGTTTAAACTCCTCAAATCTGGTTGGAATTACCCCAGAGCCATAAAAGAATGGCACCTTTTCAAATAACATGTGAATGGCTAGCCAGTTTGTAATTCCACCAGAGAGCGCGAACAAACCTGTTAAATAAATTACCTCATTGTATTTTGGCGACAGGTAGCTAGCGCATACAATCGCTAACGAAGCTAAATTTGTTATCAGGCTTTTTTTGAGCATTTAACTACATCCTGAATGTAAACAACCTTACTAGACCCCAAAATCCTCTGGAAAGGATTGTACTCGTAATAGGATTTTCCAGCAGCTGTTGCATAAAAAAAAGCAATGTTGGCATCTTACATCAGACAATCACTATGACGCCAACCACTACAGTCGATAGGAGGATTAGTTTAAGCAGCAGCCTCTAGCATCGCCGCTGTCAGCATAACTCCTATTTATCTTCAGGTTGTTCATTTATCCCTTTAACGGGCTACAATTATTAATAAAGGGGGAAATATCAAATAACCAATTCTCGTTGTGTGCGCTATGAGCATGAAGCTTGTTTTGTTTGGTTTGTTATTGCTTTTGGCTTAGGTAACTGTTGACCCACGGCACCACGCCCTTCGAAGCCGCTCGCCAAAGTCAAGCAGCAAAAATACAGCGTGGTAACCGCCAGAACGCTACTAGCAAATAAAAATGCATGTGCACCCAGCGTATGGGTTTTGTTCAAACATAGGATACCTGTGGATACAAACCAAAGTCCAGTCATTGCTAATGTTTGCATTCTAAGACGTTTAGTTCTGAAAGGATGAACATATTTCAATGGAACAAACCTCAAAATAATGAAAGTCAAAATGACCAGAGTATTCGCCAATTGGCCCATTTCAAGAATGAACAAATAAACAACAACAATGTTCCAAGCTACAGGGAACCCAACATACCGAAAATCAACGTCTGAGACAGAAATTCGTGAGTAAGAGAAGAGCGAGATGACTAGTATTAAAGCGGATAAGAACACCTCTAAACTCGATATCAAAAAGCCCACCGTGCTAAGAATTAGGCAAGGAATTAGGATATAATTAGTAAAGTCAACGATGCTATCCATCATGAGTCCGTTGATGTTTGGCGTAAATCTTGAGACACCAATTTTTCTTGCCAGGGAACCATCGATAGCATCAATGAACAGAGCAATCCCGAGCCATAAAAAACTCAAATTAAGATTCCCATCTAATACTGACAATATGGCAAGGAGGCTGCAAACAATACCCAAAGAAGTAAGCATGTGAACCACTATTGCGGCTAAGGTCAACATTGCAGTTTTATGAATGAGCATTTGTTTCTTGATATTCAACTCGACCACCTCGAATTTTTAGTGCTGAACATTTTTTCGTTTTTGTCAGCTTAGTGAAGTGGTGATGATGTGCTTGCATTCAATGTAAAAATATTGAAAAAGTCTTTTCTATTAAAAGTATTTTTCCTATCTCTATTCTACTCAGTGTCTCTGTAATCCTTATACAAGGCGTGACGTTAACGTACTGAACGCTATATTACTTTTTATTCATCTAAATGCTTCTATAGACAATAAAACTAGTCACACAACCAGCACTCCAATATGTCTAACTTCGCATTTAAATGATACTGTAACGACCCGTGTTTTTGAATTTACAAGATAGTTACAGGCGTGCCTGTGTCCAATGCAAGTACAACCTGGGAAGAGGAAAAGGAGGCGATTGGTTGGTTGGCTATGGCCTATAAAACTTATTCAGCATTGCGCGGTTCCCTTCTTTTGAAGGTGGTCCTTCCTTTTCATTGATTTGAAAGTAAAGATGGACCGCCTCCGTAATGAATGAAGATGTGTCTTTGGCACTGACAACCCGTACCAGATAAGTGGCAGGCATGTCCATCTGCTGTAGACGGAGGCCTAGACAATAGTTTTCCAACCTTTCAGACACGCTATGCGCTTTTCTTGATCCAGCTTTTAATGACTTGGTTCTGAGACTCACCGAGATGCGATAGGACGCATAATGCTGTCTCACATCCAGTGGCACTCGCCTTACATAGTAGTGTAGTAAATGTCATTTCGCCTGGAAACATAATGCGATGCGTCCTTTTACATCACTCTGTACATCACAAATCCTCGCAAGCATTGCACAATGACTACAAATCAATGTGTTGGACTTACGATGTCACAGCAGATGGCGCACCCGAGAGGTAAATGGTGCCGCCTTACATATGTACTAGCTAGATGCCTTAATCCCATCCTTTCCTTGAATCTCATTCATCATATGCGTAGTCAAGATGAATAAAATGGCTACCCATTCAGAAATCTTCTGGTAATGGAAAGGACCTACTACAGATACATGTATCTACAACATGGGTAGGCAGGAACCATACCCACCTACGTAGGTATTATACATGTGCTGTTACACAGATTGTTATGGGATATAGATATCCAATACATGATGTCGACCTAAACCCACCAGCCACCACATGTGGCCTGCAGTATATTGTGGGCTTTGAAATATATAAGGGAGGTGACACCCGTGGGCTGTTGTATTTGGCATTTTGTTTGCAAGAAAAGAGCCTTAATTAAATTTGTTTTTAACTGCAATTACTCTAGGAAAGATATTGTGGCTCTTTCATTAAATGCTGCTTTTGCAAAAGCTGACAATTACATCTCAAAAAAGGAATTTGCCGCAGCAGAGAAAGTTTTAAAAAATATACTTTCTGCCCACCCAACGAATAAAAAAGCTAAACGTGATATCAAGAAAATACAGATGAGTCTTAGCAACTCCCAGCCTGTTGTTCTGGAACCTAATCCAAACATCAGAAAAAGCATTCTTTTTTTATACAATAATGGGCAAACTGAAGAAGTTCTTGAAAAGATTGAGGGCCTCTTATTGCATTTCCCAGAATCTACATTTTTGTGGAATGTTCGAGGAGCGTCGTACCGTCAAATTGGCAACTTAGATAAAGCAGAGGACGCCTACCGGAAGGCAATTAAGAGCAATCCTAATTTTATAGATGCCCTTAACAATTTGGGGGCAGTATTAAAAGAAAAAGGTGATTTGTTAGGAGCTAAAGAAGTGCTAAATCGAGCTATAGGAAAAGATCCTAAATTTCCTGAAGCACTCAATAATCTTGGAAATGTTCTCAGCGATCTTGGGGATTATAAAGCCGCAGAAACAGCGTATGAAAAAGCCTTAGGGCTAAAGCCAGACTATCCAGAAGCACAAAATAATCTTGGTGTGGCTCTCAAAAATTCAGGGTTACTAAAAAAAGCCCAAACATGTTTCGAAGAGGCTCTCAAATTATGGCCAAACTACGTAGAAGCGTGCAACAATTTAGGAACAACATTTTTTGAGCTTGGCCAATATGAAAAAGCTAAGTGTTTTTTTGATAAATCTGTTAAATTGAGACCAAAATGCGCTAAATCTCATAATAATTTAGGCCTCCTTTATCGAGAGCTTGGTAGATTAGAAGATGCAATTCGGAGCTGCAGGTTTGCTATCCGCTTGCAAAATAATTATCCAAGTGCGCACAACAATCTCGGAATGGTCTTGCAAGATCTGGGCAAATTGGATGAGGCAGAAGCTAGTTTCAGACTCGCAATTTCGCTTAAAGGTGACTTTGCTGAGGCGCATAATAACCTGGGACTTTTATTGCAGGACAGAGGAAAATTGGAAGCTGCAAAGTCAAGTTTCAAATTCGCTTTAAAGCTGAAACCAAACTTTCCAGAAGCACATAGGCACCTCTCCTTGGTCAAAAAATTCGTTACTAAGGACGAGCAATTCATGCAGATGTGTGATTTGTACACAGATCAAAACTTGGCAAGCAATAAACGTTGTCACATATGTTTTTCATTAGCAAAAGCTCATGAAGATCTGAAAGAATTTGAACAGGCGTTTAAGTTTTATAAAGAAGGCAATGAATTGGGAAAAATATTGTCGGGGTACGATATACAATCTGATATTGAACAATTCAAAGAGTTGCGGATTGCTTATGAAGCAATAAGAGAAAATGCTTTAAAAATTGACGACTTTTGTGTGGCTACGTCACCAATATTTATAATTGGTATGCCACGCTCTGGAACTACATTGATAGAGCAGATACTTTCTTGTCATTCTGAGGTTTTTGGAGCTGGGGAATTACCGTTCGCATCTCAATTCGGAGATAAGCTCGCTCGGGGCTTATCAGAGATGAACAAAGACTCAATTATCAGTTTTAGGGAAAAATATTTGGACAGCACCAAGCGAATTTCTGGTCAGAGCACCCGAGTCATCGACAAGATGCCTCAAAATTTTCGTTACATTGGCCTTCTCAGTGCGGCTTTTCCCGAAGCGAAAATATTGCATATCAAAAGAAATCCATCAGCAGTATGTTGGGGAAATTACAAACAATATTTTGTAAGCAAACATTTGGGCTACAGCTGGGATCTCAATGACATTAAAATATATTATGATCTATATTATAGTTTAATGGAGTTTTGGGAACAAAAACTCGAAGATAGGATCTACAGTGTTCAGTATGAGTCCATCACTAGCTCGCAGGAGGTTGAAACAAGGTATTTGTTAGAACATTTAGGTTTAAAGTGGGAGGATAGATGCATGGCGCCACAAGATAATGAGAGACTTGTAAATACGGCCTCTTCAGCGCAAGTCAGGCAAAAGATATATCAAGGTAGCTCAAAACAATGGACGAATTACAAACCATTTTTAAATGGCAAAATTGATTTTGAAAGAAAACTATATCCAAAAATTACATAAGGCACTGTAAGTGACCATACCTGCTTCTCACCTAACTCCCACACCAATCTACGTAACAGTACATGTATAATATCTACGTGGTTGGGTATGGTTCCTGTCTACCGATCTTATAAATCCATATATCTGTAGTGGGTCTTTCCCATCATCAGAAGATTTCTGAATGGGTATGTCATTGATGCATCTTGACTACACATATGATGAATGAGATTCTAGGATGTGCTTAGATTAAGGCATCTAGCTGGTAAATATGTAAGGCACCATTTACCTCTCGGGTGCGCCGTCTCCAATGCCTCGATGTCCCTAGACCGTGGTTCAACTGACTGTTTCCAAACACCATGCTTCCAGCGTCTACCGGAGTATTTCGACTTATGTTCGCGTTTGCCTTTGCTGTATTCCTTTTGCTTATTACGCCAGGGCCAGGGGTATTGTCGTTGGCCGGTGTTGGTACAGTATATGGCTGGAATAAAGGCATCCAATATTTGGCCGGATTGTGGATTGGAAACAATCTAGTTTCGTTCGCCGTCATTTCAGGACTTGCCGCTCTGTTGCTTGCAGACCCTGTTGTGCGAAATGTTCTCTTGTTTATCTCTGCCACCTATTTGCTGTTTCTGGCGTGTAAGGTCGCGTTTGCAGGATCCAAGGTCGCCTTTATTCATATGACCGCTCCAGGAGTAGTCAGTGGAATTACCTTACAATTGATCAATCCAAAAGCTTATGCGGTGCACACCACTCTGTTCAGTGGTTTTGTGATTTATCCGAAGAGTTTTGCGATTGAGACAGGCATAAAGGTCGTCCTTTCAAATTTGATTTGGATCTTGATACACTTTTTTTGGTTATATGCTGGGGTTAAGGTCAACGAATTAAATCTTCAGATTCAAACACAAAAACTCATCAACTCGGTAATGGCAGTTTGCCTGGTTATAGTGGTGATATTGTCTATTTGGTCTCTCTTATTCTATTAACTTGGCCTACCTATGCATGACATTAAGGCTGTGTCCATGGCCATATTGACGTCCAATCTCTTAGGTCTTCCAACCACTGATAGCATCAATGATGTCGGGTGGGCATTCAATGGCACGGGGCCGGTCCTGTAGACTGCGGTGGAAGGAGATGATAACACATCCTTACGAGCACCCCGGGCTTCTTCCATTAATAGAGCGTCGCACTTATCGCATTTTCTTAATCACTTGCTGATGACCACGGAAGTTCTTTTTGGTCAAAGACCGATAAGTTTCACAAAATGGGTGCAGATTTCCTCTCGAAAGAGGATAAAATAATTGGTCGAAGAAGTTGAAAACTTGTCAGTGATGAAGAAGCTTGTCAAATAGGCTTGCGAAACCTTCCGTTGGTTCTTGACGAAACAAAAAAACAAACAGCATTCTGACATTCTCAGGTGATATGGGAAACGCTGGATGGGAAATAGCTATAGATTGGAAACATCCAAAGCCTTGACGCAAAATGCCCTAAATGCTGGGTTAGTAATAATTAATTAGTTCAACGCAATGCGTGGCATGGCCTAAAACCTAAGTAATTAACATCAATGGCGATCCGATATAAACTAGGCGTCTAGCTCCTCAAAAAGACTGTCCAAGGAAGATTTAATGACGAACAATAGACCGTTTGCTGTCGATGTGACATTTGGCTCAGATTATTATTGGTGCACATGTGGGGAGAGCGAAAATCAGCCTTTTTGTGATGGTAGTCATGTGGGTTCCGAGTTTCTTCCGCAAAAATTAACAGCTGAAAAAACGGAAACTGTTTATTTTTGTGGTTGTAAAGAAACTAAGAACAGCCCGTTTTGTGATGGAAGTCATCAAAATATGACCACACCCAAGATTGTCAAAAAGTCATTCTTGGCTGATGTTCAACCAGATGATATTGCAATCGACATTGGCGAGGAAGAGTCAATTCTAACGGCGTCATTGCGCAATAACATATCTCATCTAAGCGCCTGTGGCGGGTCCGGGAAATGTTCCACTTGCCGTGTGGAGATCATTGATGGCTTAGAGAATTGTTACCCCAGAAATGATCTGGAACAAAAATTAGCAACAAAGCTTAACTTACCCAATAATATCAGGCTGGGTTGTCAAACTAAGTTAAGGGGTGACGTTAAATATAAGCGCTTGCTCCTGGATAAAAGGGATGTTGAGCTAAATAATCAAGTTTCGGAGCAAAAGTTAGAAGCTGCTGGCACTCTGCGGAACTTGACAATTCTATTTTGTGACATCAAGGGCTTTACTCCCTTCTCAGAATCGCTATCAGCCTATGACGTGATTTTCATTTTAAACCGTTATATTTCAATAATGCGTGAAGTTATCATCCAGCACGGTGGAGAGATCAATAATTATATTGGCGATGCAATAATGGCCATTTTTGGATTGAAAGAGTCTAAACAGCAAGCGCTTCGGGCCGTGAGTGCTGGTGTGGAGATGACCCGCGCGATGGATGAATTCAAATCCTACCTAAAGATGGCATATGGGAGGGATTTCGATATCCGGGTTGGCATTCATTATGGCGAGGTCATTTCGGGTTCGGTTGGTCTTGGAGAGGACAAAAAAGTAACCGTAATTGGTGACACCGTGAATGTTGCGAGTAGAATTGAAGCGATAAACAAAGAAGCTGGGACGAGGCTTTTGATTTCTGAAACGGTTTATGAGCTCGTTAAAAGTGACGTAACGGTTTGTAATTATTTGAGGCTAAAATTACGGGGGACAAGCAATTTGATCACCTTACACGAAGTAAGTGAGGTGAATGCTACAGCGATGAAATTTGACGCACCAGAGACCGAAAAACGTATTGGAGACAACGTCTGGCTTAGGACATTGCCAAACAGCGAATTACAGTTGGGCGAAAAGAAAAAATACCAGATAAAGGACAAAGAGATTCTCCTGATCAATCAAGGTAATGTTTTTGCCATTGAAAACCTGTGTCCACACCTCGATTTACCGTTGGATGTTGGACAAATAACGGAAAAAGACACAATCCTTTGCCCTTACCACGCAAGTGAGTTTTGCTTTAAAACTGGAGAAGTGCACAGTTGGGTTGGCCAGTCCGCCGATGAAAATTTAGAGGAATGCATACCCCTCAACACCATCGAAGTTTATCAGGATGATGATTACATCTGGGTGAAGGCAACTTGAGGACAATTGCCAGAGGTTTATAAAAACCCTGTCATTCTTGTCATTTGTGTCATGGAGAAGCAGGAGGCTTTAGCCAACGCCTTAGGATTATAGTGCCCTGTTAAAAATTAGGGGCTCAGATCAGAACATGCGAGCAGGAGATGGGCAGGCACCTCAAATGCCGCAACGGTCAGTCTGAGACCATAAACGATATTGAGTTCACTCGGGTACATGAGCTGGTAGTCGATCACCTATTTCCTATGGAGCATGAGCACATTCTTGAATATGCCAAACTTAGAAACAGCAAAAATTCAAACCATGACAGCACTTGAGTTTGCGGCCTGGCTTTCATGATAGCAAATCGGCTGAGAAAATCGCTGAAATAGGGCAGGAAATGGCCAATATAAGTGAACAGCTGGCGTTTGCTGAAGAAGTCTGGCTGTAGGCTCAAGGCGTAGGCACCCCCGCCTAATAACCCTGCCCCTCCCCCCTCGGGGATCGAATGACGATCTGAGCCAAAAATAGGCAGGGCTCATCCCCTTTGAAGTGGTTATAATACAAGTGCTGTTAAACAGATTGCTATGGTGTCAGTTAACCAACACGAGAATTTTTTGTAAAGGTTTTGACTTCTTAAAAATGTCTTAAGCACGGCCTATTTATAATCCACGCAGACTAAAACGAAGTGAAAATCAAAGGAAAATCGAAATCACTGACTCCCCAAAAATCACAGAAGCATCTGAATTGAACGAAAGCCAAGCCGCTTTGCGTACCGTGAAACGTGTATCGCCTTTCATTTGGCCGATTGGTGATTTTGATCTTCGTGCACGTGTCGTATTTGCACTATTAGCACTCGCGGGAAGCAAATTTATAGCGGTACTCGCTCCCATTCTACAAGCGTGGGCCGTTGATGATCTCGTTGGCAGCGGTTTGTCAGAATTTGCACTTGGTGCAATTGGTCTCACGGTTGCGTATGGTTGTGCGCGGATTATGACAAATGGTTTTCAACAGGTTCGCGATGCCCTATTTGCGAAAGTTGCACAAAGGGCCCTCCGCAGGCTCGCGCTTGAAACGTTTGAGCACATCCACAGCCTGTCAATGCGTTATCACATCACGCGTAAAACGGGGGGATTAAGCCGGATCATGGAGCGGGGCGTTAAGGGTGTGGAATACTTGTTGCGCTATCTAGTATTTTCAACAGGGCCTCTGGTCCTTGAATTGGTTTTCATTGGAGCTGCAATTTTCTGGAAGTTGGATGATTGGCGTTACATAGGCATCATGTTCGCTACGATTTGCATCTATATTTGGTTTACTTTCCGGGTCACAGAGTGGCGAGTGAAGTTGCGTCGGGAGATGAACCAGCAGGATACGGATGCAAATCAAAAAGCAATCGACAGTCTCTTAAACTTTGAAACTGTTAAGTATTTTGCAGCTGCAAAAAAAGAATCCTCGCGCTACGATCTAGCGATGGCTGGTTACGAGTCTGCTGCGTTGAAAACCAGCTATACATTGGCTTTACTCAATTTTGGCCAAGTAATTATTATCACTATTGGTCTTGTAACTGTGATGCTGCTTGCGGCAGTTGGGGTGCAGGCGGGCAAACTGACTGTGGGAGACTTCGTGCTTGTCAACGCATACATGATTCAAATCACTTTTCCTCTAAATTTTCTTGGCGCAGTATATCGTGAAATCAGACAATCACTCGTAGACATGCGTCAGATGTTTGACTTGCTCGATGAGCCACCTGAGGTTTGTGACAAGCCAAATGCGCCAAGCGTGAATGTCTCAAAGGCTCACGTGGCCCTTGAGGCAGTAAGTTTCTGCTACGAGACAGATCGACAGATCTTAAGAGAAATAGCTATTAATATTCCTGCCGGACAAACAACTGCGATTGTAGGACCTTCCGGTTCTGGAAAATCAACGATCGGTCGGCTCTTATTTCGCTTCTATGATGTGACTGGGGGCGCTATTTTAATTGATGGGCAAGATGTGCGTGATGTCACTCAGAATAGCCTGCATCAGGCAATTGGTGTTGTTCCTCAGGATACCGTCCTTTTTAACGATAGCATTTACTACAACATTGCTTACGGGCGTGAAGGTGCGACGCACTCTGAGATTATCAAAGCAGCTAAGGACGCACAGATTCATAATTTCATAATGTCTCTGCCCAAGAAATATGACTCGCTCGTTGGTGAGCGAGGATTAAAGTTGTCCGGAGGAGAGAAACAACGAGTGGGGATTGCGCGCGCACTTTTAAAGAATCCTCCAATTCTACTTTTAGACGAAGCAACCAGTGCGTTGGACAGTCAAACAGAGCACGAGATACAGGAAGCTCTTGAAAAGGCAGTTCACGGTAGAACCGTTATCACAATAGCACACCGTCTGTCTACGGTATTGAACGCTGATCAAATCATCGTATTAGAGGACGGTGTAGTGGTTGAAACTGGCACTCACAGTGAATTATTGGAGAAAAATGGTCGTTACCTCGACCTATGGACACATCAATCCGCAGAGCAGGAAACTTGAGCCATCCGATTACTTATCAGCCAAGTGTGTTAGTTGAGTAAAACCAGATTTATAACAGCCTCGTATAAGCCTCATACAGGCTCTCTGACGTTGGCAGACGTATACTTGATTCAAGAAAATGCCAGAGGCCGCCTGTGAGTCTAAAAGAGTCATACACGGCATGTCTGTGATGCATTGTTTCTTGTGATGTTGGAAACTCACGGATGAGGGTATTTGGGTAAAAAAATTGGTTAGCATTTGGGTAGGGTTTTAGATTAGATACGTTTTCATAACGCCTTTACCTTTAATATCAACTGACTGGCTTTTGGCACCAGAAACCAAATCGCTATGAAGTTGATCGAACGTTTTTTTGGATAGGTGGATCCTGCCGGGCTCCCCATTGCTTTCTAAGCGAGCAGCCGTGTTAATTGTGTCTCCCCAAACATCAAATGCAAACTTTGATTTCCCAATAACACCCGATACTGCTGGGCCAGAATGTATCCCAATACGAAGTTGGATTGGATTTCCTTCATGATCATTATACTCGTCTGCAATTTCTATTAACTTAGCTGACATTTTTACCAAAACCTGTGCGTGGTCTATTCTTGGCTCTGGAAGCCCAGCAACAACCATGTAGGCGTCACCTATTGTTTTTATTTTTTCAACATTATGTTCCAACACAACATCATCAAACCTTGAAAACATATTATTGAGCAAGCTAACTACCTTCTCTGCAGATACTTGATCGGAAAATGATGTAAAATTGACAATGTCAGCCATCATGACGCTAATATCGGGGTTTTCTAGAGCCACCGGTTCTGTGGAGTTTTTCAAAAGTTCAGCTATTTGTTTTGGCATTATGTTGTGTAATAATTTTTCTGAAATTTCACGTTCTTCAACAAGAAATTTTGAGTACATGCCCATTGGGATGCCCAAGACTAAAAGAGTTCCAAAAATGTTACTCAGCCCTAAAAGGTTTAGGGTGATTTGTGGGACATTGATGTAACCGTCATGATTGAAAAAATAAAAAAACATTCCTCCATAAAGAATGATAATTAGCCCAGCTAAAATTGCTTTTAAAATCACCCCTAAGGGCACAGCAATCAGAAGAACGGCAAGATTAACGTACCAAAGATGAAACATTGTGTCCCATCCCAGAAGTACAATGAAGGCCGTAGCTGAACCTACCCCTGCCAAACATGATGTGATTACACCGGCTGGAGCATAACCACAGGTGTGCATCAAAAATCCAACGCCAATTATGGCCGCAAATCCAAGTTCAAAACCAACTATTAGACTCCAATCCTGAACTGTTAGAAACAGAAGGGCGTCTCGCCCAAATAGACCAACACCTCCAGCAAAGAAGCCAAGTTGAATGGCAACGAAAGCGGGGCTCCAGCTTTTGGGGTAGCGTTTTCGTGGTTTGAAGAAAAAATCTGAGTAGTGTTGAAACAAAGTGTAAATCTCTGATTGGACATTCATTTTGATAGAACACTAGAAAAGTTCAACGCACAACAACAAAGCAATAATTCTCACCTCATTCGTGTAATAGCCCAACAATATACTACCTACACACCCCCAGTGGACCATGCATGGGGGTAAGGTAAGTGATGATAGTTACGTGTCTTATGGAGATCGCTAATGCAGTCTAGGTGAGACAGTTAAGTGCTATTCAGGATTAAGTGAAAGACTGACGAAGTTGCGCATTGTAATGGTCAAAAATTAGAGTTCTTCCTCAGAAATCACCACGCCCCGAAATGAGAGGGTTTTTAATGGATATTGAGACTGTTCAAGACGGTCTATCTCTTGCCAAATTGGCCTACATTTTTTAAAGGCTTCTTCACTTTCATACTCAAAGACCCAGCCAGTTGAGAACGCACCCTCCTTGTTCCATATTCTCATGCCAGTCATCTTCTTCAAGCCAGCCACTTTTAAACGGGGGAGATATTCCTTTTTTCGTTCCTGCCATTGAGAGGCTGCGAAGTTCATGTCTCTTTCATTCATGTAAGTTTGCACAGTGTAGTTGACTAGTTTTGCGCTGACTTTTGACATTTCTTTTCTCCATCCTGCCCAATTTAATGGCGTTAAGTGCTCGAGCATAAGCATTTTGTGAATTATTGGTTTTAAATGAAATAAACGTGTTATTTAGTTACGGTTTCCATCATTTTAACAGAAAATATATAGTATCCATTTCGGCGGATACACATCCTGCCTAACCATCTTATACATACATGTATCTACAGTAGGTCCTTTCCATTACCAGAAGATTTCTGAATGGATAGGTCACTGGGTAGGTCATTGATGCATCTTGACTGCACATGTGATGAATGGGATTCTAGGCTCTGCTTAGATTAAGGCATCTAGCTGGTACACATGTAAGGCACCATTTACCTCTCGGGTGCGCCAATCTCTGTGTTTCACCAGACCTAAATCGCCTTGATTCAAGTAGTTAGTTAATCACTGCTTTTCAAGCATGTTCATGTGCTAACAGTTCAGGTGACGTACAGGATGTCTCAACCGATTACAGCTTGGCTATCAATTGGTAGCACCTACAGTTACCTGACAGCACTTCGCATCAATGCCATTCATCGTGAGATGGGTCTGAGCCTCTTGGTTAGACCTATTTGCATTGGTGACATAATGAGGTCGATGGACAACATTCCATTTCCACCGTCAAAGAAAACGAAGGTGGATTACATGTGGCGAGATATTGAACGTCGAGCGGATTGGTATGGTTTGCCAAAACCCAAACTGCCAGCACCTTATCCACTGCAAGAAATCGACCAAGCAAACAAGGTTGGCATCGTCTTGAACCAACAGAACAGATATCTGGAGTATTTTGAGGAGACCTACCGTCTCTGGTTTGTGTCGGGCATGGAGGCCGGCTCAGAGGAGAATCTACGACTGAGCCTCAAGACTATGAAACTTGATTATGATGACATCATGCATCAGGCCGACGATGCAACTATCCAACAGATATACGAAGCGAATACGGAGGAAGCCAAGCAACTAGGCGTGTTTGGTGCGCCGTCATTCTCAATCGGCAATGAGATATTCTGGGGCGATGACCGGCTTGAAGATGCCATCAGGTTTGCATCCAGTCACTAGCACTCCATCATTTTCATCCACTTGGCCAATACAGGCAGTTCATAGCCTTTGCCATAGGATGAACCCACCGTTGATGATGACCATCCACCTATCTGGTCAATGATGTCTGATGGGCATTCAACTGCACGTAGCCTGTCTCGCATGGAATGACGAAGGCTATGCACAACGGCATCCTCGTTCACTCTTGGCTTCAGCCACTTATTCAGCGCAGCACTGGCTGAGTTTGCATTGCATGTCTTGCCATCACAGTAGCGAGGGAAGGCGTAGCTACTATCATGCTGGTTCACCCTCATGGCAGCCCAGAGGCTTGCCCCAATCAACGGCACTAGCCTTTCACTGCCTTTTGTCTTCAGCCTTCTCCACCAGTGAGGAACGAGTTTGATATGAGGCACGTCAGTATCCAGCACGATGTCGTCTACAGCTAGCCCAGCAGCCTCTGATAGCCTCATGCCAGTGTCGCTGATGAGAGCAAGCAGCCACCTGTTTTCATCATCCACGGTCATGCACTCACGCTGGATACGTCTGATGGCATCCAGAGGTATTGGCTGGCGTTCCTCTGGCATCTCATCGGGCATGTAGATGCTGGCAAAGGGATTACGCCCTTCAATGCCATGCTCTGCCATTGCCAAATTGATGATGGCTTTAATTGAACCAAACATCCGCTTGATGGAGGTGACTGCCAAGCCTCTGTCCAGCAGCGCATCACGCAGCTTGCCAGCTTCTGATGATGCATAGTCATTGATGGGTCTGTCGCCCAATACCTCAATCACTGACGCAGCATTGCGCTGGGCTGCACGGATGAAGACCTTGTCCTTACCATCGCCCTTCAATCGCAGATAGAAACTTGTCGCCTCTGACATCAGAGGTACAGATGGCTTCACAGGCTGGAACAGCTTGCTTTGCACATTATCTAGCCCCATCGCATCCAGCTGCATATGGAACCACTGGTCATCCAGTCTCTTGGATATGATTTGGCTTTGTCTCAAGGCATCACGGAACAACCTTGTCTTCAACGCCACCACGATGCGGGGCTTTGGATAATGTGACAGCAATGCCTTCGGCACACGCCTACAGAAGTAGTAGAAGCCACGTTTGCGATACAGATGAGTGACTGTTTCCAAACGATTAACGTTCTGGAACAGGAGCTTGTATTTCAATCAGCCTTCCCAGAAAAATAAAATTCTCACCTAATTTAATAAGTAATTAATCCAACTAACGTTAATCCATCGATGACATATTGAACTGAGAGTCCAGCAAGGACAATGGCTGTTATTCTAGAGAAAACCATAGTTACTCTCTCATTTAGCCAGCTTTCTGCCACTACGGTCAGGCAAAGTATTACACCAGTCGCAACCATCACCGCCAAGAGTGAGGTGTAACCAATAATAGTGCTTGTTAGTGCGCCGGCAAAACCGGCATTTACAACAATGACGGACATGATCGCCGCGGGACCAGCGAGCAGTGGAATAGCGAGAGGGTAAATTGCTGGATTGTCATTTTCAGTGTCAGGCGACGCCGCTAGGGGTTCTCCGGTGCTCTCATGTCGTTTGCGTTGTTGTCTTTTTGCGGCAAGCATTTCTAACGCTACGAGAAATAGAATTATACCACCCGCAATCTTAAAAGCTGCCTCAGAAATCTTCAGATAGGATAGAACCCAAGCGCCACAAAGTGCGAAAAACAACATAATAGCCGTCGCAATCGCCGAACCCTCAATAGCCACACGCAACTTCCTTCCCCGCTCTAAATGCGATGTGACGGCCAGAAAGACTGGAGCGTTTCCAACTGGGTCGACAACTACAAAATAAATGATGAACGCTGTGACAAAACTCTCAAGCAAGACATACTCCTGAGGGTTACAAATCTTTTGATAAGCGCCTGAGATGGCACAAGTGTTGGGCAAAAGCAACTACAACCCGGCGATCCACTTGGCCTACTTTTGTAACCCATGTTTGTTGAACCAATCTCGGGATTATATTTCATGATCCAAGTGACTGTTTCCATGGATCACGGTTCTTGAACATTGGTCGTTAGCCTTCCCATCCACCCATGCATGACGGTAAGGCTGTGTCCTTGGCCAAATTGATGGCCTACAACTTCGGTGGTCCAGCCGCCGATTGCGTCGATGATGTCGGCAGGGCATTCAATGGCACGGAGGCGATCCCGCAGACTGTGCCGGAAGGAGTGGATGACGCATCCATCTGGCACTCGTGGCTTGAGCCATTTGTTTAGTGCCGCACCTCATTGCACTCGGCCTCACTGCAGTATTTGGGGAAGGCAAAGCTGTGGCGAGCGTCTACGATCCTGTGTGCTGCCCAGAGTGACGCTCCCACCAGCGGCACCTGTCTGCTGCTGGATGACGTC
>CACNSW010000010.1 GCA_902623185.1 uncultured SAR116 cluster alpha proteobacterium | reverse complement strand
AATTTTTTGTATAAGATTCATTCTTTCTCAACCGCAATTAATTAAAATTAGATTTATATATTATCTAATTGTTTTCATTTTTTTATTACTGTTGTTAAATTTAGAATTTTTTTCGATTTCAAGAAATTTATTTCTATGCCTTTTGATATATTTAAGCATATTTTCATTAATCTCTAACGTCGGAAAACTTAGCAAATCAAGATTTCACATGTTGTCTATAGATAAATTTTTAGAAATCAATAAACCACCATTGTCATCGAATGAAATTAAGTGTCAATCTAATAAAGCATCCAAATTGGGAGAAAGAAGAATTCCATTATCAACATCTAAACGTTCTTCATCGTTAGACTCAGACCATGGGACAATATGAGACGATTTAAGGATAGGAAGTACACCGATACCAGATAAGGGACACTTCCCGTTCCACTTATTTATGACTTGTTGTCGATAGTAACTCTGACCAACCCTCGAAGTAACAAGACCTTTTCGTTCTGTTTGCCCGGGTTTCTTATATTTTCTTTTCCTTTCATCAGAAATAGATCCAGTCCTGTTTATTCGAGACTTAGTCGTCATACCTGCATCGGAAGGTTTCCAACGGTAAACATTCACTAAATTTTCGTTATCAGTAAAATCATCATAATCGATATTTTGAAAAAGGATGTGTACTGGTTTTTTTAGTCCCCTTTTCATGAGAGACATATTTGACCCTACCGCAATATACGAATGATAATGCCTTGCTTTTCTCTTTTTTTTCACCCGTACAAAAAGATAGGTGTCAACCAAACCATTAACCACTGCTTGTATTTTTGGACTTTTTATTTGTTGAGTATTTTCAGAATCCCAATGGAAAAAATCTTCTTCAAAAAAATCATCAAAGTGAAATCTCTTCTCTTTGTCTTCTTTTTCTAAATCGACAAATAAGAGATATGAGTTTGAGTTGTTACAACTGGAAACACCTTCTCTGACATTTAAGAGGCGTGGTTCATTAATTAATGTTGCCAGGTCTTTTTTGAATATGTTTGCCCAACTTCTAAAACGCTACTGGGTTTCAAATAGACTTCCTCACAATTTCCCAATGTATTCAGAAAAATAATTCAAAACTTGCAATCCGCAATCTTCATCTCTTTTTACTTTTCCAAGTGCCACCATATCGGTAAGTCTCGTCAAATCGTGATTTGACTTCGACCAGACACTTTCCACAAAGAAAAACCCAATCCTTCAAACCATCGTATCGACACCGATACAGAACTTCCTTTGCGTCATCACAGACATAACAATCCTTAGTTCTGACTCTCATCGCACCATCGTCTGACTGTATCTCTATAGTCGGAGAAGTATTTAGAAATAACGTTGATATCGAATGACGACAGAATGGATGTGTTTGGTTCTTTCTCTAGAAGGAACTTAAAAGAGAACTCCAACAATTGCGTCTTCGTCACTTTATTGTCAGTAAGGTTAATGAGACTTTGGTCTGAAACTGTCACCGTGTGAGTAGTTGTTGAGGTTTTTACAACAGTCACCTCGAAGACATCATCATTTAATTGTCTGATTGATATGGACATTTCATAAATTCACTTCAAAGAAATTTGGCAATATCAAAACCACATTCTCACAGAAACATCTACTTGGTCATTCTGTAACCTTATTTTATTAAATAAATTCAATTATTTACTCTACAGTATCGTTTGTGCGGTGTGGGTGGGAGTTTTCCATTGCTGACCTAACTTTCAACTTCACCCTCACCTGTCGCTCGCCTGCGCTCTCCGGCAATCATTACTCTGATTACCAGTTATTCCTATATCAGACTATCTCCGAGCACCGCGAAAAAGGGATACCCTTTGCTGCCATTGCTGAGTGGTTGAACAATAAAGGATACCTGACAGTGCGAGGAAAGAAGTTCAGAGGAACTCATGTCCATTCAATCTTAAAGAAGAGATTAGCAAAGGAAGAGTTACTGAATCGAGAGTATCCGCCGGTGTGGTCAGACTTCAGTATGGAGGTAGTGGATAAAACTTTGGTTAATATGTTTGAATTTCTAGAACAGCATTCTGAACGTTAATTTGGTGGAAGATTGAATTGAAATAATTCAATATTTATTTCATCATAAGATACATGAAAAAGACCATTGCAGAATTCCCTCATTTACTCAAAGAGTGGCATCCAACAAAGAATGTTAACTCGAAACCGACAGACTTCAGTTACGGCAGCAAGAAAAAGGTTTGGTGGCAATGTAAAGAGGGGCATGAATGGGAAGAAAAACCTAACAATAGAACGTCGACTGGCGGAACTGGTTGTCCCTTTTGTTCAGGCAGAAGGGTCACTGATAAAAATAGTTTATCCATCCAATTCCCTGACCTAATTAAAGAAATAAACATACTAAAAAATGATAAATTGAACATTGATACTCTTTCATACGGAAGTAAGAAAAAGATTTGGTGGCAATGTAAAGAGGGGCATGATTATTACCAAAGTATCCAAGTCCGAGTAAAAGCAAAAATAGGTTGTCCAGTTTGTTCTGGTAGAAAATCTAGTAAAACTAATAACTTAAAAATGAAATTTCCTCATCTTATGGATGAGTGGCACCCCACAAAAAATTTAAATTTAATACCAGAAAATTTGACGCACGGAAGTAAGAGGAAGATTTGGTGGCAATGCAAGGAAGGGCATGAATGGCAGGCAACTCCAAATGGGCGTACTTCAAGAGGTAACGGATGTCCTTACTGCGCTGATAAGTTATTAATATCAGGAAGTGGTAAGTCATTAGCAGAAAAGTTTCCAAAAATTGCATCTGAGTGGCACGCAACTAAAAATGGAGAAAAAACCCCGAAGGATTTTTTCTCTAGAAGTAGTAAAAGTGTTTGGTGGATATGTTTTGAAGGACACGAATGGAAAGCAAGTATAGCAAGTAGAACTGGTAGAATGTCCAAGTGTCCATATTGTTCTGGTAGAAAACCTAGTAAAACCAATAATTTTCAATTTAAATTTCCCCATATTGCAGATGAGTGGCATCCCACTAAAAATCTAAATTTTCGACCACACGACATAACTTATGGAAGCAGTAAAAAAGTTTGGTGGCAGTGTAAAAATGGTCACGAGTGGAGGGCGCCAGTAAGTCGAAGAAGTGCAGGAGATAACTGTCCATATTGTTCCAACAGGCGAGTTAGTCCACAAAATAACTTACTTATAACGTTTCCAAAAATTTCAAAGGAGTGGCACCCAAAAAAAAATGGAAATAAGTTGCCCGAAAATTATACATTTGGTAGCAGTCAAAAGGTGTGGTGGAAATGTGCCAAGGGTCATGAATGGCAGGCAACGATTGCTAATAGGACTGGAAGAAAGTCCAAGTGTCCATTTTGTAATGCAAACACTTCATTACCAGAGATAAGAATCTACTGCGAAATGAAAACTCTATTTGATGGTGTAATTTGGACATCAAAAATTTCCGGTATGGAAATAGATGTTTTCGTTGAT
The DNA here is from genome assembly GCA_902623185.1 of uncultured SAR116 cluster alpha proteobacterium. GTDB lineage: Bacteria > Pseudomonadota > Alphaproteobacteria > Puniceispirillales > Puniceispirillaceae > MED-G116. Next base: position 47,155 of record CACNSW010000010.1, on the reverse strand, counting down.
GACCTGAACTTAGCGATAGAATACGATGGGTATTTTTTTCACAAAGATAAAGTAAAGAATGATAAAAATAAAAATAAATCTTTAAATAAGAGAAATATTAAAGTCTTGAGAATTAGAGAAAAACCTCTCAAGAAAATTGAAAAATGGGATATAATTTGCCTACAAGGCGAACTGAAGAAAATAACTTTTGATAAAATTTTAACAACAGTTTTAGATAACTTTGAACTGGAAGCGAACCGAAAATCGAAACTCGAAAAATACATCTGTTCAAAGCAATTTTTAAATGTAACTGATTTTAACAGAATAAAGGCATCTTTGCCTAACGCCCCATTCGAAAAAAGTTTGGCATTTCTATATCCATCGATTGCCCAGATGTGGGATAAATCAAAAAATAAACTCCAAAATCCTCAGCAGATATTTCCTTACACTAAGCAAAAATTTTGGTGGAGGTGTTCACACGGGCATTCTTGGGAATATCAAGTAGACCACGCAGTTAGATATGGATGTCCATATTGTAATAAGAAAAGAGTCAGCAAAGATTATAATTTTGAAAAATTATTTCCTGAGATGGCGAAAGAGTGGAATTATGAAAGAAATGGGGAATTGAGACCAAATGAAATAACACACGGAAGCAAAACAAAGGTTTGGTGGAGATGCAGTGAAGGTCATGAATGGGAGTCAAGTCTTAACCACAGAACTTCATCGTTGAAACCTTGCCCAAAGTGTTCTGCTCAATAATCTTTGCGATTTAAACTAATAGAACATTCAATCTGAGTTTCCTTCCGTCAACACATCCAATCAAAAGAATAAAACCAGTCACTTGAAAAAAACAACGAAGCATCAAACTCACACCCTTACAGAAACACTTACTCTATCACTCTGTAGGATAAATAAAATTAACAAAATCAATGATTTATTCTACAGTATCGTTTGTGCGGTGTGGGTGGGAGTTTTCCATTGCTGACCTAACTTTCAACTTCACACTCACCTGTCGTTCCCCTGCCCTTACTGGCAATCATTACTCCGAATACCAACTATTCCTCTATCAGACCATCACTGAGCATCGAGAGCAAGGCATGACCTTTGATGCCATTGCTGAGTGGATGAATAAGGAAGGATACCTGACAGTGCGAGGCAGGACGTTCAGAGGTGCTCATGTCCATTCAATCTTAAAGAAGAGAATAGCAAAGGAAGAGTTGCTTAACCGAGAGTATCCAACATTGTGGTCGGACTTCAGTATGGAGGTAGTCGATAAGACTATTTTGATGAGTGATTTTTTTAAAAATCAGGAGGCAACAAAAAGCAAAAAGTGATTAAAACTGAATCATCAATTTTCAATTCAAAGAAACATTTACTCCTTTGAAACCAATCACATTCCAAGTCTTACAATTTTTATAGGTGTCTGGTTTATGGGAACAAAATTCACTTGGTCGAATTGTTATGTCTTCACCAATCGGGATCGCAACATAAAGATCTAGATAAAGACTTGGTTCAATCCACAAATTAGATTGGACACCGGACTTAGAGTATTTTTTACCGTCCCCATCATATAGATCGAAACTCACCTCGATCTCGGTTATCACAAAGTCTTCGTGATAGTTTTGCAGTTTGCCGTTAAGCACAACGTTTTCACCACTATACCCTACGTAAGAGCGGTACTCCTCTTGATATATGTAATGACGTTTTATTTGTTCTCTTTTTATGCACTGACTCTTGATAAGTTGTTTTGAAACTAATTCGCCCTGTTTTGAATTTTTCTCAATACACTCGCTGACCGCCGATACAGTACCAGAACGTGTTGTGCTTTCCTTGCATCCAGACAAGTTAAAGGACACGCACACTGCCAGTATTAACATCCCCAAGTATTTGACTATTTTAAAATCTGTTTTGCTAAATTTTTCCATTTTTTTCTAATAATTTCAATATCTTATTCTACAGTGGCAAAAGGACGGTGTAAGGGGGTAGTTGGGTTTGCGGATGTAACCTTCAACTTTTCAATCACATATCGCTCCCCTGCTCTCACCGGAAATTACTACTCAGACTATCAATTGTTCCTCTATCAGACCATCACTGAGCATCGAGAGCAAGGTTTGACCTTCGATGCCATTGCTGAGTGGTTGAATATGGAAGGATACCTGACCGTGCGAGGTAAGAAGTTCAGAGGTGCGCACGTCCATTCCATCTTGAAGAAGAGGTTAGCAAAGGAAGAATTGCTGAATCGAGTGTATCCCCCAGTCTGGTCAGAATTCAGTATGGAGGTGGTCGATAAGACTATTTTGATGAGTGATTTTGAATTTGAGAAATAGTGACTACTAGTGTGAGGAGGTGATTCACTTTTCAAAAGTGAAAGTAATTATTGCTCCTTCATAGACATAAAATGCCTTGTTAGAACCATCCACTGTTATGAAAGGATATAACACTTTCCTGTCGGTAACTTTACTTCCATTGCATGTAATCCGATGAACAAAGACCTTTGTATTTTCATCCATCAGACCATTTTCTTCAAAAACTTTAGAGAACGCTTTCTCTTGATTGACGAGTTCAAATTCCTTGTTCACAAGGAATTCTGTAATCGTGTGAGTATTATAAGTTGCAGATTGACCTGCATAATCACAGGAATAGAAAACACCATCTGCCCATCCTTTGTAAAATTCCTGGTGCTTGCCGAGAATGTCTTCCTCTTCGGCGAACCATAACTCCCCAAAATATCCTGTGACGGTCCATTTGGTATCAATATATTGAGCACTCAAAATTGAGGGAAAGGTAAATAAAAACCCAACCAAAACAACTTTTATCAATATTTTATAAAATAATTTCAATATTTTAATCGACTATGAACGATTGTGGGGTTGTGTAGGTTTTTCTTAGTACGGTATTCCCTCATCAACTCTCCTCTTTTTTATTTGATTTTCATCAAGTTTTAACTTTTTCACTACAGCGTGTTTTTCATCAATTACTCTCCAGTAAGGGAAATTAACATCATCTTTATACTGTTCAATTGCCATTCTCAGAAATATCCCAGTCGTTACTGGACAAGTATTATCTGCCCCTGCTTTTAATGCCAGTTCTCGCCTAAGTTCTTTAATGTTTAAATAAGAACCTTTGGGTATCTTAAAAATAAACTCTGAAATTTTCTCTGGCGAAGAGATTAGCATTTTCTCGCCAGCAGAAATATCGGAAAACCCTTTATCTAGAATTTTTACAATATTTCTACTCAATAATTATCTCCTAAAACCCACCCTTACACCATCATTCGACAGTAGCATTTGTGCGGTGTAATGCAGGGTTTTCCATCGCCGACCTAACCTTCAACTTCACACTCACCTGTCGTTCCCCTGCCCTTACTGGCAATCATTACTCCGAATACCAACTGTTCCTCTATCAGACCATTTCAGAGCATCGAGAGCAAGGAATGACCTTTGATGCCATTGCTGAGTGGATGAATAAGGAAGGATACCTAACCGTGCGAGGCAAACGGTTCAGAGGTGCTCACGTCCATTCCATCTTGAAGAAGAGGTTAGCAAAGGAAGAGTTGCTTAACCGAACGCATCCACCAGTATGGTCAGACTTCAGCATGGAAGTGGTGGATAAGACTATTTTAATGAGTGATTTCGGGTTTAGAAAAAAGAAGGGATAACGGTAAGCAAACACGAAATAGTTACGGTTACTTTTCACAAAATAAGTCGCGAGTACATTTCGGGATTTTATGGAAAGATGTAAAAAATGCTCAAAGAATTTGGAAAATATTATTTTTGAGATGAGTCATCTGACCTTCCTCCCAAACCAAATATTATAAAACCAATAATGACTGCGCCTATGCCTGTTACTGCAGGAATACCAATGACAGTTTGAGCAAAAAAACCCCAAACACCTCCCGCTAACACAGTCAAAACCATTTTTAGAAGAAAATTCATAAATTACATGACCAAAAATTTAAAATTTGTAAATATTAGAAACCATTAAAGTTAAAAATCTAGGCGACAGTCCCCATTCAAACCTGTCGAGACATACATCTGCATGATCAAGAAGATACCACTAAGATTCCAAAAAGCATATTACTTTGCCTTGGCAGGGTTTTTACTTGGACAAACAATACCGCTCATTTCTGCTGGAGTCTCTGGAAAAACCATTCAAATTGGGTGCAGCACAATCCAAAACTATGCAGGTAATTGTTACACTATTATTCCTACCAATGAATATGAGTGGGGTGGTTTTACAGCGAGAACCATCGTTTGGGTTATTGGGTTCTTAATCCTTTACTGGTGGGAAATTGGCAGAAAAAAAAGTAAAAATGAGGTCTGACGATGGCAAATTTTTTCTGAAGTTCAATGTCCTTTATCTGGGGGGACTGTTCTTCACTCTTTTGTTTCTTGGGAGCATAATGTTCCGAGCAAGACTTGAGTGGAACACTGCTTGGATGTGGGCAACCAAGTATCTCAACGGAAATTACATTGCAGCGATTTATGTGATTGTCTTGTTGGTCTCAATAATCAGTTATGCATATGCACTCTGGAAAACTTGGCAACTCACCAAATCTGATACCATCATTAACAAGCGAAGAATATTGGCATTTGGATGGTTGATTGGTGCACCACTTATCGTAGCGTCTAACCCATTGTTCTTCATATCTGTGATGCGATTAGTAACTGACAGACTGTTCATACCGTGAGCAGGGTTTTTAACTCCTCTGAACCCCCTCTGACTTCATTCTGATAACACACACCAGAACAGTCAAAACGCACTGGTCGATGATTGGTCGAGGTTATTCAGTAAATTAATATGATATCAGAACCAGATACTTACAGAAACGCTTACCTTATCAGTCTGTAGTGTATTTTTATATAATAAAAACAATATGTTATTCTACAGTCACTGATTTAGCAAGGTTGCGAGGCTGATCAACATCAGTCCCTTTTTCTACCGCTGTCAAATATGCTAGAATCTGTGCAGGTACCGCCAACAAAATGGGTGCCAGCAGCGGGTCAATATACGGCACGGTAATCACACTCTGCGCAAAATCTACTTCTGAAACAGCTCTTTCATCAGTCAACAGAATGATATTCCCACCACGAGCGCTGGCCTCGCGCAGATTACTTGCTGCCTTTCCAAGCAATTCGTCAGCCGCCAACATAGCTATCACTGGCAAACCATCCTCAATCAAAGCAATTGGGCCATGCTTCATCTCTCCAGAGGCAAAACCCTCAGCATGAATATAGCTTAGTTCTTTTAGTTTCAGCGCCCCCTCCAACGCCAGAGGGTACAACACATCTCGTCCCAAAAATAACGCTGATCGTGCGCTAGCAAGATCATGCGAAATCGTTCTAATAGAATTAAAGGAGGTCAAAGCCCGACCAACCAGTCCCGGTAGCGCCTGTATCTGTGAATGAATTTTATTCGCACGCTCAGGAGTAATGACTCTCTTGGCCTCTGCAAGGGCAACAGAGAAGCTAATTAGAACAGTAAGCTGGGCGGTAAACGCCTTAGTACTGGCAACACCAATTTCTGGACCAGCGCGTGTTGGCATGACAACGTCTGCCTCACGCGCAACCGTACTCCCTGGCACATTGACCAACCCGACCGTTTGCAGGCCACTTTCCGCAGCGTGGCGCATTGCCATAAGCGTATCCAGACTCTCGCCTGACTGAGAAATTGCAATCGCCATCGAAAAGTGATTTGTAACTGGTTTGCGATAGCGATATTCAGATGCGATCTCGCAGGTGACTGGCACCCGGGCCAACCCCTCTATCCAGTAACGTGCGACAAGTGAAGCATAATGGCTTGTACCGGCAGCCAGCATGACAATGCTGGAGATACCCTGCAGTTGTTCACGTGACATCGGGGCAGCAATGCGTCCATCAGTTCCCGTCATCGCCGCTAACGAATGCGCTATCGCGTCAGGCTGTTCGTGAATTTCTTTTTCCATATAATGTCGATACCCACCTTTGTCGACCAACCCCGGGCTAGCGGCCACAATAACCTCATCGCGTTCAACTGATATGCCATTGACATCAAAGACAGTTGCCCCTTCAGCTTTTACGATTGCAAAATCATTATCCTTAAGATAAATGACACGCCGCGTGAGGTGGGCCAGCGCAATTGCATCCGAGCCAATGAAACTGGCCTTATCTCCAAGGCCAATGGCTAGCGGTGAGGCATTTCGCGCGACCACGAGCATATCTGGGTAATCATTGGCAAGCGCTGCAAAAGCATATGCCCCCTCAATTGCGTCAAGAACATTTCTTGTTGCTTCAGTCAATGAGAGCCCTGTATTTAAGGCATCGACATAGAGATGCGCCAACACTTCACTGTCCGTATCACTCCTGAAAACGTGACCTACCTGTTCTAATCGAGAGCGAAGCTGCCGATGATTTTCAATAATTCCATTATGAACAATCACCACACGGTCCGCTGCAATATGTGGATGGGCATTCTCCTCAGTAACACCACCATGTGTTGCCCAACGTGTGTGACCAATCCCTATATTACCACCAAGCGGCTTTTTGCGGACCAGACTGTCAAGGCTGGTCAGTTTGCCAACCGAGCGGGCAATCTCAAAACCATTGCCATTATGGGTAACAATCCCAGCACTGTCATAACCGCGATATTCCAGTCGCCGCAAAGCGTCCAAAAGTGTGTCACCACAATTGATAAGGCCAACGGCCCCTACGATTCCACACATATAAAAAATCTCTCAAAAACAATAAAAAATAGGCTTTAACGCTGCTATGCGTTCAAGTAATAAAGGCAAAAAGCCTGATAAGAAAGGCGAAACTATGTCATTCCTTTGAGAAACATTAAAGTCGACGTAATGATGGCAATTAAGGTTAATTAATAAACGTGAAGCAGATCAAATTTCAATTTTGCTAAAATTTAAAGTGAATAGTCTATCCATACATAATTTATTTTCGACAAGACGCTTTTATCGTCAGCGGATCATTTTTGCCAGAAGCATTGCCAAATTTAGGCAAATGATTGGTTTTTCCAGCAACTTCAGCTAATAAAGAGGTCATGAAAATTGCGGCGATAATTTTAGCGGCAGGTCAGGGAACGCGAATGCAATCTGCCCTGCCGAAACCCCTACATCATTTGGGAGGAAGGCCAATGCTGGCGTGGGGCATTGATGCCGCTAAAGCTTGTGGGGCCGATCGCATTGTCACCGTGCTGACACAAGAGTCAAAAGATACACAAGAGTGGCTTGGAAAGCAGGAATATGCCATCCAACATTCTCCGCTTGGAACCGGCCATGCAGCGCTAGCAGCACGCAACAAGCTAGCGGGTTTTGAAGGTGTAGGCCTGGTCATGTTTGCCGACACCCCATTAATCACCAGCAAAACACTCGCAACCCTTGCTGAACAAATTGCTTCCGGTAAGGACATCGCCGTTCTGGGTTTCGAGACGTCTCATCCCATTGGCTACGGCCGCATCATCCGTGATTCATATGGAAGCGTGATAAAGATTGTCGAAGAACGTGACGCCACCGCACAGGAAGCAACCGTCACCCTAGTTAATGGCGGCGTCATGGCGACCCGCCTTCCACTCCTGTTCGATCTTTTAGATAATGTTGACGCCAATAATGCTCAAAGCGAGGTCTATCTCACTGACATTGTTTCCGCTGGCCACGAACTTGGATGTTCAATTGCCTGCGAAATAACAGACAGTGATGAGTTGATTGGGATAAATAGCAGGGCCGATCTGGCTCGCGCTGAAGCTATGCTTCAAAAGCAACTGCGGTTGGCGGCTATGGCATCGGGTGTCACTTTGCAGGCACCAGAAACGGTTTTTTTGAGCGCTGACAGTGTGATCGAACGCGATGTGATCATCGAACCGCATGTTGTTATTGGTAGTGGTTGTCATATTAGCGAAGGTAGCACCATAAAGGCTTTTACGCATATCGAGGGGGCGCGGTTAGGACCCTGCTGTATTATTGGTCCTTATGCGCGCCTGCGGCCTGGAACAGAAGTGGAAAATAGCGTCAAAATTGGAAATTTTGTTGAGACCAAAAATGTGAGCATTGGTAAAGCCGCTAAAGCAAACCACCTCTCCTATCTTGGTGATGCAGAAATTGGTGCTGCGGCAAACATTGGCGCAGGAACTATCACCTGCAACTATGATGGTCTCAAAAAATATAAGACCATTGTCGGCAAAAACGCCTTTATCGGATCGAACACAGCCCTTGTCGCACCAATAACTATCGGCGATGGCGCTATAATTGGTGCAGGAAGTACAATGACTGATGATGTCGATGCTGACGACATTGCTTTTACCCGCGCCACCGTTAAAACCAAAAAGCATGGAGCACCAGCGTTTCGAAACCGCAAGAAATCACCCAAGGTAAGCAGAAAAAGTGTAAGAAAAACATGAAATCAATGACTGTATTTACCCCTAGAAGATGAAAATGGACGTTAAACTTGTTGCTGAAGCGCTATATGCAATGCAAGGCCGCCGCGTTCTTGTAATTGGTGACGTCATACTGGATCGCTTTATTGATGGCAGCGTTGAACGCATTTCTCCAGAAGCACCAGTCCCTATTCTGAGCCAGACAAATAGCAAGCAGATGCCAGGTGGCGCAGCTAATGTCGCTTGCAACTTGGCACACCTTGGATGCCGCGTCCGGTTGATTAGCGTGATTGGACAAGATGATACAGCAATGTTACTACGCCGCGAGATTGAACGCGCACCTGGGATTGAATTTGTACCCCTCGTTTTGGCCAATCGGCCAACGAGTGTTAAAACCAGATACCGGGCAAGTGGCCAGCAAATTTTGCGTGTTGACGAGGAGATGATCGAACCGTTAGACGACGCAATCCTACCACACCTGATCGAAACCATTTCAGATTGTATTAAAATGGCTGATGTCATTGTACTTTCTGATTATGCCAAGGGATGCCTACCACCCACTGTTGTTGCAGAGGCTATTAGGGTATCGAAGCAAGCTGGCAAGATGGTGGTAGCCGATCCAAAACTTGCAGATTTTTCGGCTTTTACGGACGTCGATGTGCTGACTCCCAATTTAGCTGAACTGCGGCTTGCCGTTGACGCAAAACTTGACGATTTTGAGAGCATTGCCGCCGCCGCCGCCCACACCTCCGCCGCGCATCGCATTGGCGCAGTAATGGCTACCTTGAGTGCTCGTGGGATCTTGCTTGCAAATGCCGAAGGAATTATTGTTCACGAACCTGCGGTTGCACGTGAAGTGTTTGACGTTTCCGGAGCAGGTGATACGGTTGTAGCGATGCTCGCTGCAACCATAGCTGGTGGCCTTGCGCTCGCCGATGCGGTAAGCCTTGCTAATATTGCTGCTGGTGTTGTCGTTGGAAAATCTGGGACCGCAATTGTGAGTCCGGGTGAAATTATCGCCTACACGGCACCAACACCGCCATCCACAAGCCCAACCCACTGGCAAAAACAATGTACGAAATGGCGCGCAGAAGGATTGCGTATCGGCTTCACCAATGGCTGTTTTGATTTGCTCCACCCAGGACATATGTTTCTCCTTGCCAATGCTGCCCATCAGTGTGATCGGCTAATCGTGGGGCTAAATAGCGATACATCCGTGCGTGGATTAAAAGGCCCGTCACGCCCAATACAAACTGCTCAGACGCGCGCAGGCGTGCTTGCTAACCTTTCATATGTATCTGGGGTTGCAATTTTTGATGAGGAAACACCGCTAGAAATAATCACTACAATGCAGCCCGACCTTCTTATAAAAGGCGGTGATTACAAAGCCGAGGAAGTGATCGGCGGTGACATCGTCAAAGCACGCGGAGGTGACGTCGTCATCATCCCTACACTTGGCGTACACTCAAGCACTGGCATCATTTCGAGATAGAGCCAGCGTCCTCAAACTCGCTTGGCTTCATCAAAACTTTCCTCAGCTAACTTAATCTGTGCCTCAAACTCTCTCAGGCGTTTATAAACACTAAGCAACTCAATTATAGTCGGCCACGCCTTGAGCAGATATTGCATGGAACCCTCAACCCGACCAAATGCGCGGATAATTTGTTGCATTACACCAAGCGTGACGACGCCAGCGACAATAGCTGGCGCTAGGAACACATAAGCTGACAAGACATTTGCCTGGAGATATGCTATGCGTCCAACATTAAAATACAGATATCGGATGTATGACAGAAAATGGATTGACCGCACATCATCAAACAATTCCTCAATTGTTTTTGGGCGTATGGTGTCATCATCTTCAGCTATCACTAGAAGCTTTCTGTAGGCTGCTTCCTTTTTCTGTAAATCATATTCAACACCGACCAACCTGAGAATCCAGCCTAGCGCCACCAAAAAAACAGTGCCGCCCAAACTCCAAATGAGCGCGCCCGCAATCAGCCCATATTCCCAATCACCAAAGAAGAATATTGGAATCCCTATCGACAGGCCAAACAAAATGGGAATGAACTGCACGAGTATCATTATCGATTCTATCAGGCTAGTACCAAGACCTTCCATTATGCGGGAAAATTTTATTGTATCTTCCTGCACACGTTGAGCCGCCCCTTCTATTTTGCGAGCCCGACTGTAGACGCTGTGGTACCATTCTACCATCGCGGTACGCCAGCGAAACAAAAAGTGTGAGGTAAAAAAACTCACAACCACTGCAATTGCAACGTAGATGGCTGCTAAGGAGATAAAGCTAGCCAACCAATATTTTTGTCTTTAGTCCGTCCAGAAAGAATTTCATCGCCGATAACAATAATCGCGGCGGTAGGGTTCGATTTTGAAAGATGGATCATCTAAATTCTCTCATTGATCTCATGGCTGACCTCTATGTAGTACCGTCAGAACCCGGAAAAAGGGCAGACCTCCATTTCTGCCTTAAAAGCCACTAAATTACCATTTCAAGGCTTCAAGGGCTTGGCAGGATCGATGTTTGGCTTTAAATGCTTTGCTTAGATTGATAACAGACAGACAACGGCAGGCAGTACAATGCGAAGCGAACCAGTGATGCGTCACACGGAAGAGGGCTTTGCCGGTATGCGCGCGGCGGGACGGCTCGCCGCAGAAGTGCTCGATATGATCGCAACACATGTCGTAGCCGGGGTGACAACCGAAGAACTCGACCGGCTCTGCCATGAATATATCCTGGCACATGGTGCTTTACCGGCGCCACTTAATTACAAAGGTTTTCCAAAATCCACTTGCATTTCGCTCAACCATGTTGTCTGCCACGGCATCCCCGGCCCAAAAATTCTGCGCAGCGGAGATATTCTGAATATCGACGTTACGGTGATTCTGGACAGCTGGTATGGTGACACTTCACGAATGTTTTTTGTTGGAACGCCATCGATCAAGGCGAAATTGCTCAGCGAGGTTACCTATGAGTGCCTGATGCGCGGCATTGCCGCCGCGCGCGCTGGAAACACCCTTGGCGACATTGGTCACGCCATTCAGAGCTATGCTGAAGCAATGCGGTTTTCCGTTGTGCGTGATTTTACCGGTCATGGTTTAGGGCAGACGTTTCACTGCGCTCCAACGGTGCTGCATTTTGGAAGTCCAGGGACAGGGCTGAAGCTGGAACCCGGCATGATCTTTACGATTGAACCAATGATCAACGCCGGTAAGGCCGACACCAAAATCCTTGGCGATGGATGGACAGCCGTTACCCGGGACAAATCCCTCTCGGCGCAGTTCGAACATTCCATCGGTATCACCGAGGGTGACCCGGAGATTTTTACCCTTTCACCCGCCGGCTATACGAAACCGACCTATGACTAACGATTTCCGGTGTTCTGTTTGTTATTTTTGGGATCATTTCTGGACCAAAAGATATGGCTGACCATCATACAAAGGACATTGCCGTTAGATGCGCAAGAGTTTGCTGACCAAGGGCATCAAAACATTGACTAAGCGAAAAATTATGTCGTTCGCCGGACAGTTGCGCGCCGACGCGAAACTGCTTGCCAAGATCCTAATCCGGCAGTTTGTTTCGTTTGCTTCTGTTCTGCGAGCATCCGTACAGCAGGTGTACGATCAGCGTAGTCTGGGTGATGTGTCAATCAGTTCGCTGAAAATTGTCAAGGCAACGGCCGACTTCCATCTGGCCCACTCCAACATTCATAATTGCCCTGTTCCGACAGATTGGGGCGCAACCAAACATGACTACATCAACCAACTTGCGTGTAAACCAATAGAATACCGCATCATACTCTGCCTTGATAACCGCATAGCCACATTGCCAAGGAAACATTTTCAAAAGGCACTGTTGACCAGACCGCAGTCTGTATACTTGAGGTGATTAATGCAGCAGTAAAACATTGAGAGCAGCCAGTGTTTCTTGTCCATAATCATCCAAGTAGTTAGACCAAACCATCACCAGCCGACATCAAGATGATCGACTAATCGCGACGAGCCCTGAGATCGATGACAATTGATCTGCATGACCATTTGATCGTTACTAGGACGTAATGTATCATTTTCAAACCACTCGACCATTCACAGGCGGGGAGCTATTACTGCTATTTTTCACGAGACGTGACCTTGTCTTTTGCCTTGCGGGTCAGTTCACCAGCGCGTCGACTTGCCCGCAAGAGCCCAGGTTTTGCTGCTTTCAACGCCTTGCCAGCGGCCTCGCCAGCCTTTTTTTGGACGGCAGGGTTCCGAGCCGCGTGCATGATAACACCCAAAATGATCCGACGTAACAGCATCTTGTGGTTTCCTCCGCTTTACAGCCACAATTTATGGGTTCAGCACTGGTTTTTTCCAAACCCTAATGCTACAACTTGAGACTATCCAACGCAAAGGAAATTGACCAAATGATTCCGCGATATTCTCGGCCAGAAATGAGTGCCATCTGGTCGGAGGAAAGTAAGTTGCAAATCTGGTTTGAGATTGAAGCGCATGCCTGTGACGCGCAGGCAGAGCTTGGCGTGATCCCCGCCGAGGCAGCAAAAACGGTTTGGGAAAAAGGTGCCTTCAACATTGACCGGATCAACGAGATTGAGCGGGAAACAAAACATGACGTGATCGCTTTTCTAACCAATCTTGCCGAATATGTCGGCCCCGACGCGCGTTTTGTTCACCTGGGGATGACCTCGTCAGACATTCTTGACACCACGCTTGCCGTGCAGATGACGCGGGCGAGCAATTTGATGCTCGAGGGGATTGAACGTCTTTTGACTGCACTGCGCATTCGGGCACATGAATTCAAGCGCACCCCAACCATTGGGCGCAGCCATGGAATCCATGCCGAACCAACAACCCTAGGCCTGAAGCTCGCCTCATTCTATGCTGAGTTTGCTCGCTGTTACCACCGTCTGAAGACAGCCCGTCAAGAGATTGCAACTTGCGCCATTTCCGGAGCTGTGGGTACTTTTGCTCACATCGATCCAGCTGTTGAGGCACATGTCGCGGCAAAGATGGGACTGACAGTCGAACCTGTCTCATCACAGATCATTCCGCGTGACCGACACGCGATGTTCTTTGCCACGCTTGGTGTTATTGCCAGCTCAATTGAGCGTCTGGCAACCGAAATTCGCCACATGCAACGCACCGAGGTCCGTGAGGCAGAGGAGTTTTTTTCTGCTGGGCAGAAAGGCTCGTCGGCAATGCCGCACAAGCGGAACCCTGTTTTGACAGAAAATCTAACTGGCATTGCGCGGATAGTGCGCGCCGCCGTAATGCCGGCGCTCGAAAATGTAGCACTCTGGCACGAACGTGACATCTCGCACTCCTCCGTCGAGCGAGTGTTTGGCCCAGATGCGACAATTGTCCTTGATTTTGCTCTACACAGGCTGTCCAGTGTGATGGAAAATCTAGTGTTCTACCCTGGAAAAATGCAAGCGAACCTCGATCAACTCGGCGGCCTTGTACATTCGCAACAAGTTCTGATTGCCCTTACCAAGGCGGGCGTGAGCCGAGAAGACGCCTATACATATGTCCAGCGAAATGCGATGCAGGTATGGCAGAACGGCGGTAGCTATCTTACGCTGCTAAAAGCAGATACCGATGTAAAGACATATTTAGATGATGCGGCATTAGAATCTCTGTTTGATCTCGACCAGCATTTTCACCATGTCGATACAATTTTTGCCAGGGTTTTTGCCGATCAATCAGCAACAAATGCCAGCTAGGAGACTGAAGCGCGCATGATTGAAAGACAACAGCTATATGAAGGAAAGGCCAAGGTCATTTTTGAAGGACCGGAAGACGGCACACTCATTCAGTTTTTTAAGGATGACGCCACCGCTTTCAATGCGAAGAAGAAAGACATCATCAAGGGCAAGGGTGTTCTAAACAATTATATCAGCGAACACATCATGCGAGCGGTCGAGCAGATTGGCATTCCGACGCATTTTCTCAAACGGCTGAACAACCGCGAACAGCTAATACGCAAGCTCGAGATTATTCCGGTTGAGATTGTTGTGCGCAATGTCGCTGCTGGGTCCATCTGTCCCCGACTTGGAATAGAGGAAGGGGTTGCCCTGCCCAACACTCTCGTGGAATTCTGCCTTAAGGACGACAGGTTGGGGGATCCAATCATCGCCGCCGAACATATCATCACATTTGGCTGGGCCAATACTGATGAGTTAAATGTAATTTATGAAGACACGCTGCGGATTAATGACTTCTTGACAGGGCTGTTTCATGGCATCGGAGTACGTCTGATTGATTTCAAGCTGGAATTTGGGCGCGCCCAGAGTAACGATAGGGTCGAAGTACTGCTGGCTGACGAGATCAGTCCAGATAACTGTCGCCTGTGGGACGCACAATCCAACAAGAAAATGGACAAGGACCGGTTTCGCCGAGATCTTGGCGGCCTAATTGATGCCTACCAGGAGATTGCCCGGCGTCTCGGTGTCTCGGTGCCTGATATGTCCTAGCTTCATTCGTGACGGACAACCTGACAGCAATATACCAAAGGTGGACACATGCAAGTCATCGTCAATATTTCACTAAAAGAGGGAGTGCTAGACCCACAAGGTCAGGCCATTGCACGATCATTAAATGATTTGGGGTTTCAAGAAGTTGGTGAAATCCGGGTTGGCAAACGCATTGTTATCGAGGTGAATGAGCCTAACAGAGCCCGACTTCACCAGCGTGTCGCCAAGATGTGTGAGACCCTGCTGTCCAATGCGGTGATTGAAGACTATGACATCGATATCCCAGACGGACAATAGTTATGAGTTTCAATTCAATGCGAATTGCCATTCTTATCTTTCCGGGTTCAAACTGCGACCGGGACATGATGGTAGCCATCGAAAAGCTAACAGGCCGACGCCCCTCGCTTGTCTGGCATAAGGAAAGTTGCCTTGACCCAATTGATCTTGCGATCATTCCAGGCGGTTTCTCATTTGGAGACTATCTTCGCTGTGGTGCACTTGCAGCGCGGTCGCCAGTCATTGATGCCGTGCTGGACCATGCCGCACGTGGTGGCGCTGTCATGGGCGTGTGCAACGGGTTTCAGATTCTGCTTGAGACTCGCCTCTTGCCCGGCGTTTTAGTGAAAAATGCGGGGCTGAAATATATTTGCCGCAACATCACGATGGATGTATGCGAGACTGTTGATTCGCCCTTCACCAGAAATCTTGAGGTCGGCGCGCGCCTGACCATGCCAGTCGCGCATAACGAGGGTAATTACTTCGCCGGAGAGGACGAACTAGCGCGGTTGAATGATAATGGACAGATTGCCTTTCGATACGTTGACGGACCTGCCCACGGGCTGGCCAACCCGAACGGATCTTCACTAGATATCGCCGGTATCATCTCAGCTAACGGTCGGGTGATGGGAATGATGCCACATCCCGAAAGAGCAATTTCGCCTGAGTTGGGTGGCTCTGACGGTGCCAAATTGTTACAGGGATGTCTGGAGGCATTAGTATCATGAGTGAACCGGAAATGACCCTTGACAATGCAGCATCAATGGGTTTGTCAGCGGACGAATGGAAGCTGATCCTGAAACGTCTAGAAAGAACACCAAACCTATGTGAACTTGGGATTTTCTCTGCAATGTGGTCAGAACATTGCTCATACAAATCATCAAAAAAATGGCTAAAAACACTTCCCGTTGATGGCCCTATGGTGATCGATGGGCCAGGCGAAAATGCTGGCGCTGTTGATATCGGCGACGGGCTTGCTGCCATTTTTAAGATCGAGAGCCACAATCATCCCTCCTACATTGAACCCTACCAAGGTGCTGCAACCGGTGTTGGTGGGATTTTGCGTGACGTATTCACCATGGGCGCGCGACCAGTGGCCTTATTAAATGCACTTCGCTTTGGCGCTGCCGATCACGAGAAAACGCGCCATTTACTCGGCGGAGTCGTCTCAGGAATAGGCGGATATGGCAATTGCATTGGCATTCCAACGGTTGGCGGCGAGGTCAATTTCGATGCCTCTTACAATGGTAATGTTTTGGTCAATGCGATGGCTGTCGGTTTGACCCACAGCGATCGTATTTTTCGGTCCGCAGCCACCGGCCCGGGCAATCCAATTATTTATGTTGGGGCGAAGACCGGACGAGATGGCATTCATGGAGCAACAATGGCATCGGCTGAATTTTCCGATGAGACTGAGTCAAAGCGACCAACCGTGCAGGTAGGCGATCCCTTCACCGGCAAGTTGCTGATGGAAGCCTGTCTGGAACTGATGGGATCCGACTCAGTTCTTTCAATTCAAGATATGGGTGCAGCTGGCCTCACCTCGTCATCGGTTGAAATGGCATCAAAAGGCGGTTTAGGCATGGAGATCGACCTTGATCTGGTACCAACCAGGGAAGAGGAAATGAGTGCGTATGAATTGATGCTCTCAGAAAGCCAAGAGCGCATGCTCATGGTTATAAAACCAGACGCTACACGGAGAGCCCGTGAAATTTTTGATAAATGGAATCTCGATTTCATGCCAATTGGCCGGGTAACCGAGACAGGCAGGCTGGTTTTACTTAAGGATGGCGCAACAGCCTGCGACATTCCAATTAAACCCCTGGTTGATGATGCCCCCGAATATGACAGACCACAGGCCAAGTTCGTTTCTTATCCCATTGTCGAGAGCAGAGCGATTACGTCAGATGCACCAATTAGCAGCATACTGCTGCAATTGCTAAAGACCTTTGATCTTGCGAGTCGTCGCTGGATTTACGAACAATATGACAGTCAGGTTATGGCGGACACGCTGCAGGGACCAGGGGGCGATGCTGGCCTAATACGAGTGCATGGCAGTCAGCGTGGTCTGGCAATGTCAACAGACTGCACTCCGCGCTATGTTGAGGCCGATCCACATAATGGTGGTGCACAGGCAGTAGCCGAGGCCTATCGTAACATCTGCGCCGTTGGCGCACGCCCGCTGGCAATCACCAACAATCTGAATTTTGGCAATCCAGAAAAGCCAGAAATAATGACACAGATGGCGCAGTCGGTGATTGGAATGGGGGAAGCAGCGTTGGCGCTCAACACTCCAGTGGTGTCGGGAAATGTATCGCTCTACAACGAAACTGATGGGCAAGCGATCCGCCCCTGCCCCGTAGTGGGAATGGTTGGTGTGATTAACGACATCGCAACAGCCGTTGGTATAGCCCCAACAGCATCTGGCCAGACCTTATTGGTCATTGGACAGGACGAGGACTGCAATGATGGCTGGCTTGGAGCGTCACTTTATGCTCGTCATATTGCGGGAGAGCCGCTGGCTGCTCCACCCCCTGTCTCACTAGAAGCTGAACGCAAAACAGGTGAGTTCCTTCAGTCGCAGATTGGAGCTGGCACCATCATCGCAGCGCATGATGTCAGCGATGGCGGTCTCGTCGTGGCCATTGCAGAAATGTGCATGGCAGCAGGGCTTGGTGCGACCATAATATCACCGAATGGTGGTAACGCACATGGATGGGCATTTGGTGAGGATCAAGGCCGCTATGTGATAGCAACGGATGATGCAGGGGTAGTCACCAACGCCGCCAAAACCGCTGATGTTAACATTTGCCTTCTTGGCGTGATCTCGGCTACAGATGAATTGAAATTTGATGATGGTGATGCCATATCAATTTCAAAGTTGATATCAAGTGCTGAGGCTACGATCCCGGCATTGATGAATGGCTGAAAAGGTACTGGAGACGAAAAAATGGCGATGCAAGCTTCAGAAATCGAAAGGCTGATCCAGGCGGCTTTTCCCGATGCGGCCATTACGATCGAGGATCTACGCGGCGATGGAGATCATTATGCCTGCAATGTCGTGTCCTCGGCCTTTGCCGGCAAAACACGGATTCAGCAGCATCAGATGGTCTATCAGGCGCTTGGTGGGCGAATGGGCGGAGAACTACATGCCCTTGCCCTTCAAACCTCAACCCCAAAAAGCGAGTGACTTACTGCCAGCCTAGATGCCGACACCAAGACCTAGCCATTAAAAGGAGTTTATGAATGTTAGATGATGAAACCAAGAAACAGATCGACGCTGATATCGCCAGTGAGGACGTGGTTCTTTACATGAAGGGAACACCCGTGTTCCCACAATGCGGTTTTTCTGCCGCTGTTGTTGGTGTATTGACCCATCTCGGCGTTCCATTTCGGGGAATAAATGTGCTTGAGGATGAGAGCGTTCGCGAGGGCATCAAGGCTTATTCAAACTGGCCAACGATTCCGCAGCTTTATGTTAAGCGTGAATTTGTTGGCGGTTGTGATATTATCCGTGAAATGTATGAAACTGGCGAACTGACCGAAATGTTTCAGACCCAAGGCATTGACGCAAAACCGTCCTAATCAATCCTCAAGATTGCGCCCCGCGTCCGTGTCGAAGCTCGCATCAAAAGTCCGATGACTTACAATTTCAGCGACACGGACATGGTACCAGTCATAAAATTCCTTTCGGCCCATTTGCTGGGCTGCAAGGTGCTCTAAATTGTTTCTCCAATTGCTGATCGCCTCGTGATCCCGCCAATACGAAACAGTGATACCGACGCCATCGTCACCACGCACCGACTCAACCCCGAGAAAGCCTCTCTGCTGCTGCGCTAGCGTGACCATCCTGTCCGCGATAATCTGATACATATTTTCGTCTGACATGGTGCGCTGCGCCGTGAAAATCACCGCAAAATAGGTGTCAGGCCACCCATCCCTCATCGCTACCGGTTTTCGCTGCGACCCATCCTCAGCCATCGGACACTCCCATTAAAACCGATGCAATTTAGAATTAAACCCTCGAGGATCCGTATTCAAGACGAAGATCTATTTCAACAAAACCATTTGCAGGATGCCATATCAAATTTTTTCAATTACCTCAATCGTAGCAAAATCGTGACGCTGAACACCAAAATCCTCCAGAAAAACCTCAAAGGTGGTGATCAAGGCCGAGCCAACAATCCTTGCCCTAAGTTCCTGGCCTTACCACAATATCGCTGAAGAGCCACGCCTCGTCCTTACAGAAGACAACAGCATGCTCTAATTCATATTTCGAAAAAACTCTAATTCAATGTCTTTGGGTATCTCTTGATTAGTGGCACATATTGCTCGAGAGATTGACGGACAATCAGTGTTATCGCAGACAAATCGACAACTATCGCTGTGCGGATGAATAGCAATTTAATCTCATCAAATCACGTCATGATTTGCTACCGGTGACAGCAAAAGGGACGGCGCGAATGGAACCACCCCTTGACAAATCAGCGGTAGCAACGGCAGCGCGCTGCGTCTGGATTGCCTATCTAGCGTGAATAATACTCGACAACGAGATTCGGCTCCATCTGAACCGGATAAGGCACCTCATCGAGAGTCGGAACGCGGACGAAAGTTGCGGTGAATTTATTGTGATCAGTCTCAACATATTCAGGTACATCCCGCTCAACAGAGGCAATTGCCTCAAGCACGGCTGGAATGGTTTTCGCCTTTTCCTTGAGGGCAATCCGATCACCTGGCTTCAACAGGACCGACCCAATATTGCACCGCTTACCATTCAGCATCAAATGCCCGTGGTTGATAATCTGACGGGCGGCAAAAACAGTTGGCACCATTTTCGCACGATACAGAACGGCATCAAGGCGTGTTTCCAGAATGCCAATCAAATTCTGACCCGTGTCGCCCTTGCTAGATGCAGCCTTGGCATAATATTTCTTGAACTGCTTCTCACCGATATTACCATAATATCCTTTTAATTTCTGCTTAGCCATCAACTGCACGCCAAAGTCAGTTGGCTTTTTGCGGCGCTGGCCATGCTGACCGGGACCATATTCACGTGAATTGAGAGGCGATTTTGGGCGACCCCACAGGTTTACACCCAGACGACGGTCGATTTTATGCTTGGCGGCATGCCGCTTGTGATCAGACTTTGCCATAGATGGCTCCTTCTATATTGCCCCGGTAGGGTTTTGGGTTTAGCCCAAACCGGGATCGCACCCCGCCGGTACAATCCACGTTCCCGAGAGTGGCGGAAAATACGCACCACACTGATTATTGTCAACCCGCTTTAGTCCTCACTATGACGCCGTCTTGTCAGCGCCTGTATGACCCCGTGCAGAGTGCTGATTTCCTGGCTTGATAGTGAAGCGCGATTGAACATCGCACGGATATTTCTTTTGACAACCGGGGCCATTTCCTTGGATAGGAAAAAGCCCCCAGAATCCAGCTCATTTTCCAGCCGCTGATAGAGGAATTCACGCTCTGCAATTGGCGCCTGTACTTTAGCTGATGGCGGAGTGATAGCTGATACGGTATCAGCTGACGCCTCAAGCATTGCTGCGCGCCATTCCCACGCCAACAGCAAAACAGCCTGCGCCAAGTTGAGTGACGGATATTCAGGATTTAAAGAGGCGGTAATTAACACATCCGCCTGCACGACCTCATTATTATCGAGGCCCGATGCCTCAGGGCCGAACAGCAGCGCCGCTTTGCCCTGATGCGCCAAAATCTCACCAGCCGCAGCTCGTGGGTCGGTCTCACGCATCGGTATATCGCGGCGACGGGCCGACGCAGCGGCAATCAAACTCACATCATGGGCAGCAGCGGCAATATCAACATACTGCTTTGCTTTTTCTATTATCATTGCACCACCAGCGGCCATCGGGACAGCGGCAGGATTCGGCCAGCCATCGCGTGGGGCAACAAGCCGTAAATCACTAAGGCCACAATTCATCATTGCGCGTGCCGTTGCACCGATGTTTTCCGCCATTTGTGGGCGCGCCAGAATGACAATGGGAGGTAAAAAACCAGACAGCACGCTCACTTTATGTCGCCGTTTCTGGTCCGGGGGTGCCGTCATGCTGAAGCTTCCAGATCATTCCATCGCCAAGCGCAGCTACAGACGCATCAATGATGTTTGTCGACAGTCCAACAGTGCGCCAGACTGGGCCACCTGGTACTCTGAATTCTATCATTACCCTGGTAATCGCACCAGTACCGGACAGGCCTTCACGCGCATCAAGAATGCGCACCTTGTAGTCAACCAGCTCAACATCTTCAAGGGTTGGGTAGGCCGCGATTAACGCCTTACGCATGGCTGTATCAACCGCATTGACCGGGCCATTACCAATCGCTGCCTCATGATAGGATTTATTGCCAACGGTGATTGTCGTCGTTGCCTCAGACTCAACAACAAGATCACCCTTTGCGTTGAACCGTCGTTCATCCATCACCCGAAACCGGCCAATGGAGAAATAATCTGGCACCTCGCCCAGCGCGCGCCGCGCCATCAATTCGAAACTGGCTTCGGCAGAATCAAAAGACCAGCCCTCAAATTCACGTTCCTTGACATGCCGGATCAGTTTGTCGATCCGCGCGTCATCGGCAGCCACTTCGATGCCAAACTCAGCAAAGCGGGCCATCATGTTTGATTTGCCTGCTTGATCGGAAACCAGATATTGACGCCTGTTGCCAACCTTTTCCGGTGGAACATGCTCGTAGGTCCGAGGATCCTTCTGCGCCGCCGAAGCGTGCAATCCCCCCTTATGGGCGAAAGCAGCCTCGCCAACATAAGGGGCGTGAGCATTGGGCGCCCTGTTGAGTCGTTCATCCAGCATCCGTGACAGCATCATCAACCGCGGTAGATTATCTTCACTAATCGACGTGCTGTACCCCGATTTCAGCATCAAATTGGGAATTAATGTAATCAGGTCAGCATTGCCGCATCGCTCGCCGATGCCATTAATGGTGCCTTGAACCTGGCGCGCGCCAGCCGCAACAGCAGCCATAGAATTTGCTACAGCAACCCCAGCATCATTGTGGCAATGGATACCAAGATTGACCTCGGGGAGATGTGCCCGAACGGCACAGACAATCTCAAAAACCTCATCTGGTAGCGCGCCACCGTTCGTGTCACACAAAATCACCCAAGCTGCACCGCCATTGGACGCTGCCTTAGCACACGACAATGCATAATCGGCATTGTTCTTGAAACCATCAAAAAAATGCTCGCAGTCAAACATTGACTCGCGGCCCCGCTGTTTAGCTGCAGCAACTGACTGAGTGATCATCTCCAAATTTTCTACAAGCGTTGTCTTGATCGCTGTCTCGACATGAAAATCCCAGGTCTTGCCAACAAGACAGGTTGCTGGCACCTCGGCATCAATTACCGCATTCAGGCCGGGGTCATTAGCCGTGCTGCGGCCCCCACGCCGGGTCATGCCAAAAGCGACCATCTTCGCATTTTTCAGGACAGGAGGCACGGCAAAGAAAGCGTCGTCTGTCGGGTTCGCGCCAGGCCAACCACCCTCAACATAATCCATGCCAATCTCATCAAGCGCGGTCGCAATCGCCAGTTTGTCAGCATGTGTGAAATCAACACCACGCGTCTGACCGCCATCGCGCAGGGTTGTATCAAACAGCCAAATTTTTTCACCACTCATTTCCACGCTTTCTCCAACGGATCGTCAAACCGCTTGTCACAGGAACTGGTTAGCAAAATTGATGCCGTCTGGCTAGGCGCGCCGCCAGATCGTCCCATCGGGCCCATCCTCGAGGAGGATTCCATCTGCTGCCAATTCATCACGGATCGCATCAGCAACGGCAAAATCGAGATTAGCGCGGGCCTGGTTGCGGGTGGCAATTCGGGCTTCAATGACGGTGTCATCCACCCTATTATCTGCGCCCTTCGCCCAATCATCCCCCGTCTGACCAAGAAGCCCGAGCAGACCCGCATTCGTCTTTAGCGCAGTCGCTGCATCCCCATCGCCTCTGTTCGCCGCCCCCGCCAGTTCATGCAGGCGGGCCATCGCAGCCGGTGTGTTCAGATCATCGCACAGCGCTGCAATAAAGCCGCTATCAAACGCATCAGTATCAGATGACGCATCACCAACCGCTCGGTATAGCCGGTCAAGGACATTGCGCGCCTCCACCAATGCGCTGTCAGGGAGTGCTGCAGGCGCGCGGTAATGAGCCGCCAGAAGGCCCGTGCGGACTGTCTCACCGCGATGCGTCTTGATAGCGTCACAGGCCATCACAAGATTACCGAGTGATTTTGACATTTTCTCGTTACCCATCGTGACAAAACCGTTATGCAACCAGTATTTAGCCATGATATCAGTATCATGCGCACAGCATGACTGAGCGATCTCATTCTCGTGGTGGGGAAAAACCAGGTCAATGCCACCAGCATGAATGTCAAATGTTTCACCCAGATAGTGACGCGCCATCGCCGAGCATTCAATATGCCAGCCAGGGCGTCCCCTGACCGTCGAAAAGGGATTATCCCATCCAGGTTGATCACCATCGCTCGGCTTCCACAAAACGAAATCGGCCGAATCGCGTTTATAAGGCGCGACCTCGACCCTTGCACCTGCTATCATGTCATCCATCGCCCGTCGGGACAATTTGCCATAAGCTGGCATCGTCGCTACTGAAAACAGCACATGCCCTTCCGCAACATAGGCGTGTCCCTTTTCGATCAGACGCCCAATCATCCGGATCATATCACCGATAAATTCCGTTGCGCGCGGCTCATAATCGGGCGGTGCCGAGCCAAGTGCCACGATATCATCGTGGAAATTTGCAATCGTATCGGCGCAGAGCCGGTCAATGCTTATATCGCGCTCAAGCGCCCTGTTAATTATCTTGTCATCCACATCGGTGATGTTACGCACATAGGTAACACGAGGATAGAGATGCCGCAGCAACCGCACCAATACGTCAAAAACGACAATCGGCCGAGCATTGCCGATATGGATACGGTCGTAGACCGTTGGGCCGCAGGCATAGATGCGGATGTTTGCTGTATCAATCGGAACGAACAACTCTTTAACGCCACTCAAGGTGTTGTGAAGGTGAAGCTCAGGTGTGTCGGTCATGCGGTCTCTCCACGTAGTCGCGCTAGGACCCGCTCACGCCCCATAAAAGCCAGCAGCGGAGCAATCTCCGGCCCCTTTTGACAACCAGTCAACGCCAGCCGGAGGGGCATGAACAGCCCCCTGCCCTTTGCACCAGACGCGCTGGCGACCGCATTTGTCCATTCCTTCCATATTGACGCCTCCACATCACCCCTAGGAAGTAGATCAGCTGCGGCATTGGTCACTGCGGCGCTATCGATTATCGGCGTGATTGGTTGAGTGCAGATCCGCCACCAGTCAACAGCTTCGCCAACATAAGAGAGGTTGTCACGAATCGCATTCCAGAACGGCTCACCACCACCCACAGCCGCCGCTTCCAACCGCTCAACCACCGTGGCAAAGGGCAATTTCTGAACAATTTTTGCATTCACCTGCGACAGCTCAGCCGTGTCAAATTTTGCCGTCGCACGGCCAAAACGTGTAATGTCAAATCCATCGATGACTGTCGCCATGTCAGCTGTAGGCAACACCGGATCAGAGGTGCCAATGCGCGCGAGCAAGCTGACAATCGCCATCGCCTCGGTGTCATTATTACGCAATTCGGCGATCGACATGCTACCAAGGCGTTTTGACATGCCCTCACCATCAGCGCCAGCAAGCAACGCCATGTGGCCCATAGTGGGTGCCTGCGCGCCTAACGCCTCAAAGAGCTGAATCTGTGCAGCGGAATTGGTCACATGGTCCTCGCCACGCAGGATGTGGCTGATACCATGGTCAATGTCGTCAACAACTGATGCCAGCGTATAGATGACCCGTCCATCTTCCCGCATCAGCACCGGATCAGACAGGCTGGACATTTGATAGGCTACATCGCCGCGCACCATGTCATACCAGCGGACCTCGTCATCCTCCAGCCGAAACCGCCAATGTGGCTGGCGACCCTCTGCCTCAAAAGCGGCAATCTGCTCTGATGTCAGCATCAGTGCGGCCCTGTCATAAACAGGTGGACGCCCAGCCGAGAGCTGCGCCTTGCGTTTGAGGGTCAGTTCTTCAGGCGTCTCATAACAGGCATAGGCTCGGCCTTTAGCGCGCAATTGCGCCAACGCCGCATCGTACCGGCCTAGTCGTTTAGACTGTCTGTCCTCGACATCCCAGGCCATCCCCATCCACTGCAGATCAGCCCGGATGCGCTCTTCAAAAGCGGCAGTTGACCGTTCGGTATCAGTATCGTCAATGCGCAGCATAAACTGACCGCCTGTCTTGCGTGCAAACAGAAAATTGACCAGTGCCGTGCGCAGATTACCAACATGTAGATTGCCTGTTGGGCTGGGGGCGAAGCGAACCTTGATCTGGCTCATAAGGACTCCTTACTGCCCCATAAGTGCAAGGGATTAAAGCCTGAGGTTAGAGGCAGGCGTCGGTCACGACCAAAGGCAAGTGGTGTCATTTTCGGCCCAGGCGCTGCCTGAAAGCGCTTATATTCGGCGCGAAACAACAGCTGGCTGGCGCGTGCCACCTCTTCTCGGTCGTAGCCTTGCGCGATTATCGATTCAATATCGGACATTTCCTCGCAGATTGCTATCATAATTGCATCAAGACGCTCGTATGGCGGTAGTGAATCCGTGTCCTTTTGGTCCGGACGCAACTCTGCCGAGGGGGGCTTGTCGATAATCTGTGGTGGTATCACTTCGCCAGCAGGGCCAACGGCGCCACGTGGCAGATTCTGGTTGCGCCAGCGGCAGAGGTCGAAAACCTGTACTTTCCAGACATCCTTAAGCAGCGCAAACCCACCACACATATCGCCGTAAAGGGTCGAATAGCCCGCGGCATATTCGGATTTGTTACCCGTCGCAAGAACCATTGGGCCATGTTTGTTGGAAAGAGCCATGAGAACAAGACCACGCAGACGAGACTGGATGTTTTCCTCGGCAATGCCTGCCTCTGTGCCGTCAAACTGGCTGACTAACATGGTATCCAATGCGCCCATAGCAGGCCCAATATTGATCGTATCAAGCGGAATGCCATAACGTGTAGCCAGATCAGCGGCGTCATCAAGGCTTTCTTGACTGGTATAGGGTGACGGCATCATCACCGCGTGGACCTTTTCAGGACCGATTGCATCTGCCGCGATAGCCGCAACCAATGCCGAATCAATTCCCCCCGACAGGCCGAGGGCAACGCCGGGAAACCCATTCTTCTCAACATAGTCGCGGAGGCTAAGCATCAAGCCGCGATACAACGCCTCTGGGCCCTCATCAGGTGGCGTGACCTGACCGGTCACGTGCAGACAACCCAACTGGTCTGTTACCTCAAGAAGGGTGACAGACTCGGAAAAGCTCGGTAGGTGGCAGGCCAGCTTGCCGCCCTTGTTAATGGCAAATGAGCCACCATCATAGACGAGTTCATCCTGACCCCCAATCATATTTACATAAACAACCGGGACTTCAGCCTCGACAGCACGCGCGACGGCGTGCAGTGTCCGTTGGTCTGTTTTGCCCGCTTCAAAAGGGGACGCGTTCAGCGCAATGATCATCTGTGCCCCCGACTCCACCAGACATTCTATTACATCAGGTGTCCATATATCTTCGCAGACTGGGAGGCCAAGCCGCAGGCCACGAACCATTATTGGGCCAGGCATCGCACCAGCGACAAAATTTCGCTTGTCATCAAAAACGCCGTAGTTTGGCAAATTGACCTTGTCACGTCGACCAAGAAGCTTGCCTCCGTCAAGCACAAAAACACTATTATAGATCACCCCCCCTTCTGCATGGGGCGCGCCGACGATAATCGCTGGACCACCATCTTCGGTCAGTGCTGTCAAATCGTTGATGCCGGTTGCCACCTCATCCATGAAATCACTTCGCAGAACCAGATCGTCACACGGATAGCCAGCCAGATACATCTCTGGCGTCACGATCATAACGGCACCATTCTCGGTTGCCCGTGCCCGGGCATCGACCAGCCTCTCCAGATTGCCTCGGACATTGCCAAGATGTGGGTTCAACTGCGCAAGCGCGATGGAAAGAGGTGGGTGCATATGTCTACGATCTATTTTCGGATCAGAAATTCACGACCAGCCTTTACCATAGACCGGCCGTCATAGGAAATAACATCAGCTGTAGCATAGGTTTCCGACCAAATCTGTGGCAAGAATGATCCTGTCCCAATCACATCAACCGGCGCATTGGCAAGGGCAAAGACTCGACATTTATCCGGGTCAAATCCACTTGAGGCCACAATGCGCACCTTATCAAAGCCGTTCTCATCTAGCTTTTCACGCATGTGCCAGACTGCCGCAGCGCTAACCCCTGTTCCCATCAAAGACTTCAGTTCAGAGTCATTTCGATATCCTCGAATGGCCTGCGGCACGCTGCGTTCCAGAACCGCGTATGAGGACTGCGTGTCCAATCCTTCGACGAAGCGGCCACCATGTGTGTCCAGGCGAACCGAAAGGCGACCCTGAGCCGCCAGTTCTGGAAAGCGCCGCGCCACTGTCAGCGCATCAGTGATTTCCTTACCGAAATAATCAACCAGAACAGTCAATGGTGCATCGGGAACTGTTTGATGAAACATTTCTGCCGCCCGTACTGTCGAACCGGCATAACCAATCAACGCATGCGGCATGGTGCCGGCACCGCGTTCCCTGCCAAAGAAATGTGCCGTCGCGTCAGTTGCACAGCCGATAAAACCAATTGCGCCGGTCTTTGACCGCGCTTTCTCAGAGCCAACAGATGCTGCATAGGCCATCAATTCCGACATTTCAGAGCCAGCACAATGCCGCGCATCCATCGCCAGAAACGACACCTTTGGCAATTCAACGCACATGTTATAGGCATTGTAGGCGGCAACACAGGCGGCGCCCAGACGCTGCAAAAGTATCGTTTCCAGGTCAACAAGAACGGAAAATGGCCCAGTGATATAGCACATCGGTTCACCAGCACCGACCCAGGCACCCTCTGAATAGGCCATGTCAATTTTGATCGTGGCACCACGTGAGTTGGCCATGGCCTGAAGCCATTCAAAAGCAAGCCGGCCAGCAAATGTCACCGGGCGTCGCATAAAAACAGCATAGACAACCTCCATATCACCATGCTCTTGAACGATGGTGCGGGTATGACGGAAATAGGTGTCGGTTAGGCTCGGCTGAGCTTCTGGCGAGGGACCTTTGCTGACGAAATCTGCCATGATTGCGTTCCTCTAAATAGCGGTGCAAGCAATGGGTTGTCATTACCCATTTGCCATTGGCTATGGCCGGTCAGACCGCCTCAGATAGTGAAAGTCCGGTATCACGTCTTTCCTTAAGCAAATCGGCAATCAGGAATGCCAATTCCAATGCCTGCCCGCCATTCAATCGCGGATCACAATGCGTATGATAACGATCGCCAAGACGCGCTTCGGTTACATCAACAACACCACCAACGCATTCGGTTACATTCTGACCGGTCATCTCGAAATGTACACCGCCCGGGTGGGTGCCAATTTCGTCGTGAACCTCAAAGAAACCACGTACTTCCGCCATGATGTCATCGACGCGGCGCGTTTTGAAACCGTTGCTGGCTTTAATCGTATTGCCATGCATCGGATCACAGCACCAGACGACCTTTGCACCTGATTTCTGCACCGCTTTGACCAACGGTGGTAGACTCAACCGCACCTTATCAGCCCCCAAACGAGCAATCAGCGTTAGGCGGCCGGGAATATTGTCCGGATTCAGCGTATCAATAAGATGTAACAACTCGTCAGGGTCCAACGAGGGGCCACATTTCAACCCGATCGGATTTGCAATGCCCTTCATATATTCAACATGTGCTCCAACTGGCTGACGCGTCCTGTCCCCAATCCAGATCATGTGCGCCGAAGTGGCGTACCAACCCTGCTCCTCAGTTATCGTGTCACGCCGCGTTAACGCCTCCTCATAATTAAGCAGCAGCGCTTCATGACTTGTATAAAAATCAGTTTCCGCCAGTGGGCGTGCCGTTTCTGAAGTCACGCCACAGGCACGCATGAATTCGAGGCTTTCCTGAATGCGGCCTGCCAGCTCTTCAAAGCGGGCCGCCTCAGGCGTATCACGCAGAAAACCAACAACCCAGCTGTGTACTTTGGTTAAATCGGCAAGACCACCCTGGGCAAACGCTCGAAGCAGGTTGAGCGTTGCAGACGACTGCTCATAGACACGAAACAAGCGCTTAGGATCGGGATTGCGCTCCTCAATGGTGAAACCCATGGCATTGACCATGTCTCCACGATAGCTTGGCAACTCAATCCCATCAATCACCTCAGTTGGCGAAGAGCGCGGCTTGGCGAACTGTCCGGCAAGCCGACCAATCTTGACCACTGGCATCGCTGCGCCAAAGGTTAGAACAACCGCCATCTGCAACAGTACACGGAAACTGTCACGAATGTTGTTGGCAGAAAATTCAGCAAAACTCTCGGCACAGTCACCACCTTGCAGTAAGAAGGCCTTGCCTTCCGCCACCGCGCCCAACTGGTCGCGGAGGCGCTGTGCCTCGCCAGCAAACACCAACGGTGGCATAGCTGCCAATTTTGCTTCAACAGCTGCAACCTTCTCTTTATTTGGGTATTCCGGCACCTGTAGAATAGGCTGGTCACGCCAGCTATTTGGCTGCCAAGTCATGCAAATTCACCTTTGTTACATTTATAGTGACAAACATTTTAAGACAGAAAACCATCGTAGCGCCCTGTCCAAGGCGTCTATAATGGCCAAATTCCCTGCTTTTTCAACAAAATTCAAACAACAACAACAGATCTTAGGAACGTTACAAGCGCGGCGACCGCATGGTCACAAATTCCTCTGCCGCAGTGGGGTGAATGCCAATGGTTGCGTCAAAATCCGCCTTGGTCGCCCCCATTTTTACGGCAATAGCAATTCCCTGCATGATCTCACCACTGTCCGACCCCATCATGTGAACCCCAACAACCCTGTCAGAAGCGGTCTCGACAACCAGCTTCATATAACTCTTTTCAGCACGGCCCGAGATGGTGTTTTTCATCGCCCGGAAGCGGCTTTCAAAAACCGTTATTCCAGCATATTTCGCGCGTGCCTCGTGCTCGTTTAGGCCTATACAGGCAATTGGCGGCTGACTGAAAACGGCAGAGGCAACATTGTCGTGGCTAGCAATCCGGTTGATGCCACCATAGATCTTATCTGCAAAAGCATGCCCCTCAGCAATCGCAACCGGCGTCAGATTGATCCGATCCGTGACATCACCAACCGCATAAATTGACGTTACCGACGTACACGCATTCTCATCGACAATTACCTCACCGCGCCCTCCCATGGCGACACCAGTTTCGGCGAGTCCCAAACCGGCTGTATTCGGACTCCGCCCCGTCGCTGCCATCACCTGACTTGCTGTGATCACCGTCCCATCACTGAGACTGATATGTTTTTTATCACCATTACCTTCAATCGCCGAGATTGTCTTTTCGGGGTGAAGAATGACACCACGCCCCTCAAGGGCTGTGGCAATCTCGCTGCGGATATCTGAATCAAAGCCACGCAGCGGCAGATCACTGCGATAGACAAGATGCGTTTTCGCTCCAAACCCGTTGAAAATCCCAGCAAACTCTAGCGCGATGTAACCGCTGCCATAGATCACAATCTCTTCAGGAAACGTTTCCAGATCGAGCGCTTCATTCGAGGTGATGGCATGCTCTGCCATTCCCGGAGTATCAAGCAATTGCGGCGCTGCACCAACTGCGATCAAAATTCGTTCAGCAGTCAGTTCCTGATCATTGACGATGATGTGATTGGTGCCGGTTACCGTTGCGAAACCCTCAATCAGCTCGGCGCCAGCGTTTTTCAGAAGCGATCGATAGATGCCCTCCAGCCTCACAAGCTCGGAATTTTTAGCAGCAATCAGATTTGACCAGTTATGTTCCTTAACCCCGACAATCCAGCCAAAGCGACGGGCATCTTCGGCATCGGCGGAAAAAGCAGCGCCATACATCAACAGCTTTTTGGGAACACAGCCCCTAATAACACAGGTGCCGCCTGGCCGGTCACCCTCGATTACCGCTACCTTTGCGCCATAGCCTGCCGAAATACGCGCGGCCCGAACGCCGCCAGAACCGGCGCCAATCACAATCAAATCATAGTCATATGTCATATGTCTTGCCTATGAAAGCAAAAGGTTGAGCCGTCATCCTACAGATGTTGGATAAAGCAATGTGGTGTGGCGTTCAATTTTTCCGTCAGCCTTTCACCCCCATACCCTATACCTAGTCAGCATAGCGGAAATTACAATAAAAACCGTTAGACGACCCTCTTTCCGGCTCGACATGGCTGATCGTCGTTATTTTGAAATTACAACTTAGGGCTACCTCAGCAAACTGGAAAAAATGGTCTATAAACAGGCAATCTATTCTTTAGAAGGCTTCTTAAAAATCCACTTAGATGCAAATCTTGACAGAAACCCAACTAAATAAACGCCAAACGGCTCATCTGCCATGGAAATTGTAAGCCCGAGAAGAAGCATATTAAACAAAAACATCTGGACGGAACCGATGCCGTCGCGCGCTTTGATTAAAAAAATGTCTCCGAAGTTGCTATTACCCAGCGACTCCAACTTAAAAATGGGTCCATAATCGTGCGCCTCCCTCCATATGCGTTTTGGCATTTCCAATACCTTGAAACGCAAAGACGCCCTTTAAGCGTCAACAAACCTCTTCATCAATTTCTTAATGCGTGTCCAAATCTTCCAGATCCGATCGCCACACTCCTCATACCATAGACTTCGATTTCATCATTTTCATACTGCAACAAATTACATGATGCCGACAGAAAAAGAATAAGCAGCAACGAAGTTAGTCTCCCATAAATGAAGGGTTAACGTCTATATCAATTATCGGTTGCTGAAAAATCTAATGAAGGATAACACTATCAGATTATTTTCGACGTAAAGCCTAAATTCAAACCAATTCCAAAGCTACTTTTAGAGGTGACAATGCCAGCACCGAAACAGCATAAACTTTGCTTTTCATCGAATAGATGCGCTTGAAATTTATTGTCGCACTGCCAGCCAAACCCTATGCTGTCAACTATTCATTCTGCCCAGCTGTTTACGAGCAGAGCCAACAGGACCAGCCAAGGCGAGGCAAAATTCATGATGCACACTCCCGCCACACCCACCAGACCAGACGCTAGGATCCTCTGGCAGCCAACCAAGCAGCAGATCAGAGACAGCAATCTGTTCGATTTTGCCACGACGGTAGCAGCAAGGCAGAACAGCCAAGAGGGCTGGGATGGTGACTATCATGAGCTTTGGCAATGGTCGATTGACGATAGCCCCGCATTTTGGGACGCGCTCTGGGATTGGCAGGGCATAATTGGCGAGAAAGGTGCGCGGAAAATCGCTGATGAGGGCGCGATGCCGGGCACACGCTTTTTTCCTGATGCACGGCTGTGCTTTGCCGAAAACATGCTGGTGCAGGCGGATGACCGACCTGCAATTTCTGCACATGGCGAGGATGGTCGTCACACAACGCTGACCCGCTGCGAACTGAAAAGCCGGGTCATGGCGCTTGCCGCTTGGATGCGGACAAAGGGCGTCGGTCCCGGTGACAGGGTGGCGGCATATGTGCCAAACATTGCCGAGGCAATAATTATAATGTTGGCGACTTCGACGCTTGGCGGCGTCTTTTCCAGCTGTTCGCCCGATTTTGGCATTGGCGGTGCCCACGATCGGTTCAGCCAGATCGAACCAAAACTTTTGTTTGCCTGTGACGGCTATCATTATGCCGGCAAAGCTCTGGATCGCCGCGATGTTGTCGCCGAGCTGGCCGCTGGCCTGCCCTCGCTCTTAGCTGTTGTCATCATTCCCTATCTAAAAGCAGAACCAGATTTGTCGGCCTTTGCCAGTGTGGTTCATTTTGATCACGCCATTGCCGCCACACCACCATTGGAGACCTTCACTCGTGTAGGCTTTAACGACCCACTCTATATTTTGTTTTCCAGCGGAACGACAGGTGCTCCCAAATGCATCGTCCATGGCGTTGGTGGAACAACGTTGCAGCATGTCAAGGAACTCCGCCTGCAAAGTGATGTGAAACCTGATGATGCTCTGTTTTTCTTTACCACCTGCGGGTGGATGATGTGGAACTGGATGGTCTCAACCCTTATGGTGGGCGCAAGGATCGTACTATTTGAGGGCAATCCGTTTTACCCGGGTCCGGACAGACTCTGGCAGATGGCTGCACGTGAACAACTCAGCCATTTCGGCGTTTCAGCAAAATACATTGATGCGGTTCGCAATGCTGGGTATCAGCCAATGGATGACGTCGATCTGCAGAAATTGCGGCTGGTGATGACAACCGGCTCACCACTCTCGGTTGATGGATTTGATTTCGTTTATCAGGCGATCAGCCCAAGCGTACAACTCTGCTCGATCTCTGGCGGCACGGATATCATCTCCTGTTTTGTCCTTGGATGCCCTACACTGCCGGTTATTGCTGGTGAAATTCAAGTGCGCGGTCTTGGCATGGCCGTGGCCGTTCTAGATGAGTCAGGCACCCCCGTGACAGGCGAACAGGGTGAGCTATGCTGTCTTGCCCCCTTCCCATCGATGCCGATCAAATTCTGGAACGATCCAGACGATGCCAAATACAGGGCTGCCTATTTTGAGCATTTTCCTGGTATCTGGCGGCACGGTGACTGGGCAACGCTGACCGAGCGCAACGGCATCATTATTCATGGGCGTTCTGACGCAACACTGAACCCTGGAGGAGTGCGGATTGGCACAGCCGAAATTTACCGGCAGGTCGAGGCTTTAGATGACATCATCGAGGCGCTTGTCGTCGGCCAGGCATGGGAGCATGACACGCGGGTAATTCTGTTTGTTCGGCTTGCCGAAGGCAGTGCCCTCAATGCCGATCTGGTTGCAGCAATCAAAGCCTCCATAAGGTCTGGCGCAACGCCGCGGCATGTCCCGGCACGGATCATCGCCGTTCCCGACATACCACGAACCCGGTCGGGCAAAATCACAGAATTGGCAGTCCGTGACATAATTCATGGCCGCCCGATCAAGAACACCGAGGCGCTGGCCAATGCCGATGCGCTTGCGTTTTTCGACAATCTGCCTGAACTGGCCGAGTAGGCGCAGCTAAACGCCCTGCCTGATCAATGTCTGTACTGCACTGCTGTTGGCAAACTGGTTGCGCATACGGCGAAAATTCGCCAAGGCCAGACCAAGCTGGCTTGTTTCAGCTTTCTTGAGCGCATCATCATCGGTCAGGTCATCGACCTTGGCGTGACCACAGGCAACGGCAATATAGGTATGCTGCGCCCCAACACGGTCAGCCATTTTCTGGAATTTTGCCTTTGACCCCACTGGCCATTTCTCCCGTAGGATCGTCAGCAACATGAAATTAGTTCCATTTGCAAAGGCGGCACCTGCCTTATCATTCGCCAGAAAATCTGCGGTGATCGCTGTCATCGCCGTTAGATATTCGGGATCGCTGGCCAAGGCTTCTCCACGATCCTGATCCATCCAGTGACCGAGAAGGTTGATCTTGTCAGCCAGGTCAAGACCCATCAATTTCGCATTTGTCCCACCGTCATGCGCGTCAACATCAACATCGAGAATGTCAGTCTCACCCATTACCCGGACAATCTTTGTTGCCACTTTGTTCTCCTGTTCAGCTATCAGAGCGCTAGCGCCGTATTGATTGTGGAGGTTTTTAGGAGAGATTGCCAGCCGTTGGCAAGTCGCTGTCGGCTAACCTTAGCAGATTTTACCAGTTCAGCTGTCAGCCGCCGGCGAGGGCCTTGTTGCCCTGCCCCGCACCAGTTCGCGCCAGACAATCACCAGACAGCTGGCAATAATGATGGCCGCGCCTGTGATTTCCATCGTTGTCATGGTCTCGGCGAACATGAAATAGCCGACAAGTCCGGACAGCGGTATCTGCAAATACCGCATTGAGGAGATGACCACAGCATCAGCATATCGATAGGAACTGGTCAGCAAAATCTGCAGGAATGATGCAACTACGCCCAGCGCGATCAACTGGTAAAGAATTGTGCCACTTTGGATAACGAAATTAGTTGGAAATAGTATGACAACGCAGCTGATCGCCATAAATCCCATCAGATTATACCAGATGGCAACACTTGCAGGCGCATCGCCAAGACCAAGCCGCCGCAACAAAATCGCCAGCACCGCACCAGACATAGCTGCCATCACCCCAAACAGCGCATAATGCGTGAAATCGCCAGAGAACGGATCGGTCACAGTAATCACCCCAATCATCCCGGTCAAAACCGCAGACCAGCGGTAGATGCCTACTCGCTCACCAAGCAGCAGGGGCGAGAGCAGTGTGACGAAAATGACTGAACTCTGGAATAAGGCTGTCGCCTGCCCCAGCGGCATCGTTCGCAAAGACAGAAACCAAAAACAGATACCGGAAAACCCAAAAAGCACTCGGAAAAACAGGGTCTTCTTCTGATTGATCTGCATGAACTGCCTGCCACGAGTGAGCAGACCAAAGCCGATCAGTAATGGCAGGCTGAACATAAAGCGATAAAACAGCGTCGTGACCACTGACACCTCACTGCTAACCTCCTTGACCAGAACGCCCGTGGCTATGCCGAAACCAACGGCGCAAACGCTCAGCAAAGCGCCAATGACGGAACGTGGGACCGGCAAGAAATCGCCCTTCAGACAAAAAATCTCAACAATCGTCAAAATATGCCAGAACCATAGCCAGCGCACCTCTTCTTTTTCTGAAAATTAGCAAAGATTTACCAAGGCACGAGTTCGCCCGCTCACCAGACTGGACGAAGCAAGGGCAGCATCTGAGCAATGGCGACGCAGACAATCATCAACCCGAGGCCAAACAGCATATGCCGGATTGAAATACCACCATCAACGCCAGCAATGCGGTCAGCTGGTTCACTGGTCCGGCCATGCACCATCGCCGCGGTCAACCCCTGACGCTTGACGAATTTATAGAACAGGATTGCCACAACATGCAGGCCAACCAGGGCGAACACTAGATATTGCCCAAAATGATGGGCGCTGGTCGCCTGTTTGCTTGCCTCCGTCGACACAAGATGCACCAATGGCCCATCAAAAAGGATGCCATCATTGGAGATACTGCCACTTCCCGCCATAAACCCGGCAATGCCAAGAAGGGCCAGAACCGAATAAGCGGCAAGCGGTGAATGGCCCGCCTGTCTGACGCCCTGCCTGCTATTCGAGCACAACCAGGCAAAGACAGCGCGCGGGCCAGTGACAAAATTAACAAATCGCGCGTGATGTCCTCCAACAAACCCCCAGATGAGACGAAAAATGATAAGTCCCATTACCGTCAGACCAAAGCGTTCATGCGCCCACATGACACCTGCTTTTGATGAGCCAACGGCGCCAATGACGCAAAGCATCAAACCCCAGTGAAAAATCCGCAAGGGAAGGTCCCAAACCCGCATGTCACATTTACCCTCATCTTATTGGCACGGTGATAATGACAGCTAAGCAATCTTTTGCACAGCGAGACGCCTTGGGAATTGGTAAGCGTAACACCAAAATGCAAGTGCAGCCTTGGTCACGCTGGTATTTCACGATATGCTTCCTTTCATGAGTGAAATGTATCAAAAGCTGTTTGTCGATGACGGCCATGGCAATGGTGGGGCGCTGCAGGCGCTGGCCCGGCTTGATGATGATGTCGCGCAGGCGCTTGAGACGTATGGATCGCCGCCTGACAGATCGCTTCCCGCCAGTTTTGAAACGCTGGCGCGGGCAATCGTTGGGCAACAAGTCTCGCGCGCCGCGGCAACGTCGATCTGGGACCGTATGGAAGCGGCCAGCCTGACGCATGAAAACATCATCGCTGAAAGCTCAACAGACATGATGATGACCGCTGGCCTGTCGCGGCGAAAGGCCGAATATCTAATCGGCCTTGCGACTGAGATCACTGCCGGAACACTTGATCTTCTTGCGCTGGCAGATCTACCCGGTGATGAGGTGCAGACACGACTGACAAGGATTCGTGGCATTGGCAGTTGGACAGCTGACAATTACCGGCTGTTCGCCCTTGCCGACCTGGATGCGTGGCCAGTCAATGACATCGCGCTGCAGGAAGGGATGAAATTGCTGAAATCGCTGGAAACCCGCCCAAGCGCAAGAGAGTTGGCGGTGATCGCCGAACATTGGCGGCCTTACCGCGGTGCAGGTGCGCTGGTATTGTGGCATCTTTATGGAATTCTGGTCCGCAAGGTCACTGTTGCTGATATCTGAGATGCTCTCATGCAAAAAGATCACCCTGGCTCTGCGCTGCACCAGCCGCGCGTGAGGCGCTCTTTTCCGCGGCAAGCTGAGCCTCGTCCAATGGCGTCACCAGTCGGGGGTGATCCTCGGTTGTTTTGCCAACCGCCGGGCCGACGCGGTACCAGTTGAACTGGCGGGTTGACGGAACCTGCAGATATTGTTCTGCCGTTCTGCCATCACTTGTCAACCAGCTAAGCCAGCTGCTGCGCGGCAGGACTAGTGGCTGGCGGTGATGGATTGCTCTCAAATCAGCCTCGGCAGCGCTCGTCATCACCACAAAATGTGTTTCCCCATCGCATGTAAACAGCAGACCACCAAATCCCATCAAGCCACCATCGCGCAGCTGAATATGCCATGGTTGCCGAGGCGCCGACCATTCGTACCAACCAGTCGCAGCGATAAGACAGCGCCGCGCCGCAAAGGCATCGCGGAAAGTCGGTTTCTCGGTGACCGTTTCCATGCGGGCATTAATCAGAAAACTCTGTTTGCTTGACGCGGGCGGCAGCCCCCATTTGGCGTGAACAGCCTGAGCATGCAGGTCTGACTGCTGGATAACCAGAGCGGTTTGACCTGGCGCAACATTCCACCGTGGCTGGAGAGTTTCCATTATCATCACACCGAACTGACGCATCAATTCCTCTGGCGAGGCGGTACTTGTAAATCGTCCACACATCTTTATATCTCGTTAAATCCAATTTCGCGCCGCCAGTAGGAGACCCCCTACCATTAACTCGGTTAGATACCATGCGACAGCTGCCCGCAAGAATCCACTACCCCGATGCCGCAGGCAAAACGCCACATCCGATGGATTCTATTTATCGCAGCGCACTAGGCACGACATTCCGGTTAGGTTATGAAATGCACATGACCAAACTTTTACCACTATCTGACGAGAACATCGCCTTTGCGACCAGTATTTTGCGCGGTGGTGGACTTGTTGCATTCCCCACCGAAACTGTCTACGGCCTGGGTGCTGACGCCTGCAACGCAAATGCGGTAGCGAGTATTTTTACCGCGAAGAAAAGGCCCGAATTCAACCCCTTGATCAGTCATGTCGCCACGATCGATGCTGCGTTTGCTCTTGGCCGCAAAACCCCCATCGCAGCAGCGCTGGCCACCGCCTTCTGGCCAGGGCCGATGACACTTGTGCTGACGCGTGAAGATCATGCTCCGATTGCCAAACTGACCAGCGCCGGCCTAGATAAAATTGCCCTGCGTGTTCCCGCGCATGCCGAGGCGCAGCGCCTGTTGACCACCTTTGGCGGACCTATTGCCGCACCGAGCGCCAATATGTCAGGCAAGATCAGCCCGAGCCGAGCGACACATGTGATGCGGTCGCTTGCTGGCAGGATTGATCTCGTCCTTGATGGTGGCGCCTGTAAAAGCGGCGTTGAGTCGACAATCATTGACTGCACGGGTGAACGGGCTATCGTCCTTCGCCCCGGCGGGGTCACACGCGACGAGATAATCCGTGTTCTAGGTGCCGCAAATCTTGATCCAGACACAGGCAATCCACCTGGCCTGGAAATTAACAACGCGCCGGTCAGCCCCGGACAACTCGCCAGCCATTACGCACCAAATGCCGCCTTGCGTTTAGATGTTGAGACTGCAGCAACAGATGAGATCCTTGTCGGTTTTGGCACAACAGCCGGTTCTGGAAAGCAACCTTTCACTCTGAGCGCAACAGGTGACCTAAATGAAGCGGCGGCAAAATTATTTGATCTGTTGCATCAACTAGATGCTTTGGGGGCGCCCAAGATCGCCATTGCCCCCATTCCGGAAACTGGGCTGGGCGAAGCAATCAATGATCGCCTACGCCGCGCCGCAGCAACGCGATAGCCTCTTAGACTCAAAGGATTATTGGCGCCAGCCGACAAAATCACTATATTTGTATGCAAAGATAATCATACCCATTTTCGGTTAAGGAGCAGTGTGCAGAGACAATGGACATTATTGCCGAACTGACAAGCATAGTAGGGGCGGATGCAGTACTGAACGCCGCTGATGACATGGCTCCTTTCCTGTCGGACTGGCACAACAGATTTGCCGGACAGGCTCATGCCGTAGTTTTACCAAAGACAACGGCGCAGGTAGCCAAAATCATGGAATTCGCCAGCCAGCAGGGTATTGTCGTCGTGCCGCAGGGCGGCAACACCAGTTTCGTGGGAGGTGCCACACCAGATGCACAGGGTAACAGCATTGTTCTGTCACTAAGCCGGATGAACCGGATCCGTGAAATCGACCCTGACAATATGTCAATGACGGTCGAAGCAGGCTGCATCCTGCAGACACTGCACGATATGACCGAGGCGCAGAACCTATACTTTCCGCTCAATCTGGCCGCTAAAGGAAGCTGCACAATCGGCGGCAATCTTGGCACAAATGCCGGTGGATTAAATGTTGTTCGATATGGAACCACGCGACAACTTACTTTGGGGCTTGAAGTCGTTTTGATGGGTGGCAGAGTGCTTAACATGCTTAGCGGGCTTCGCAAGGACAATACCGGCTATGATCTGCGTGACCTATTCATCGGCTCTGAGGGAACGCTTGGCGTGATTACAGCCGCAACGGTGAAGCTGTTTCCCCTCCCTGTCGCGCGCAGCACCGCCTTTGCCGAAGTACGTGATGTTGCTGCGGCTGTCGAACTACTGCATCGCCTGCAGGCTGCCTCTGGCGGTAGTGTTGAGGCCTTTGAGTTGATTCCAGCCGATATTCTGCATGTACTCTTCGAGCATTTTCCCGGAATCCAGCAGCCGCTGAAGCAGCTCGGTGCGATGAATGTGCTGATGGAAATCGCCAGCACAAACCCCAATAGCGGCGTTGCCAACCGCAGTGGTCAGACCCCCTTGCAAGGAATCATGGAGGATTTTCTTGCCGCTGCCTTTGAGGATGGGTTAGTTATTGACGCTACCATTGCCACCAATGAAGCGCAGCGCCTCACACTTTGGGAGGTGCGCGAGACAGCACCAGAATCGCACAAACGGTCGGGTGTTGTGGCCCGCTCAGACATCTCATTGCCACAATCGGCAATCGCTCCCTTCTATGCCGAAATGGTCAGCGGCATCAAATCTTTAGATGCAACTGTTCGCATCTGTGGCTACGGGCATATTGGCGACGGCAACCTGCATTTCAATCTTGTTGGCCATCCGGCCACCAATGCAGAATTTGCTGAGAAAATTCCCTCGCTGCTTGACCTGCTGTATAGTACAGTCGCTAGGTATGGGGGCTCGATCAGTGCTGAACATGGCATCGGTCAGGTCAAGCGTGACCAACTCAAGACAGTGAAAAGCGCTGAAATCCTAGACACCATGCAAGCGATCAAAACAGCATTGGATCCGCAAAATCTTATGAATCCCGGTAAAGTACTGTGAGCTGAAGCAATTAGCCAAAGGAGACGCGCATCATGACAAACACCGAGACTGCGCACACGGTACTGACCTTCTGGTTTGAGGAGAGCACGCAAGAGCAGTGGTTTGAGAAAGATAATGTCTTTGATGCAACTATCAGAAAACGTTTTGAACCGACCGTCAAAAGTAGCCTGAGAGGCGAAAGAGATAGATGGGCAGATACGATCTCAGGCTGTCTTGCCCTAATTATTGTACTCGACCAATTCACTCGCAACATCTACCGCGGTACTCCACGTGCCTTTTCAGGTGACGAGGTGGCGTTGGCTTTGTCGCTACGCTGTCTCAACCGCGGGTATCTCGACGCTGTCGAAGTGAACCAACGCCATTTCATGCTAATGCCGCTAATGCATAGCGAGGATCTTGCAATTCAGGATATGTCACTGCCGCTGTTCGAGACACATACGAATGAGCGAACACTAGATTTTGCGCAGCGGCACCGGGATATCATTGCCCGCTTTGGCCGATTTCCGCATAGAAACGCCATTCTGGGACGTCCCTCCTCATCCGAGGAGACTGAATTTCTGACCCAGCCTGGATCATCCTTCTAGGCAGGCTGGATGTCACTCATTCACTGGCGAGTTCGGTTGCGGTTTTTAGCACCTGACGAGCGGTGATACTGGCGATAGGATCAGCCTTTACCCAACTGCAGCAGATTCCCGTAGGCGCAGACATCGCCGGGTCAGTTTCCGGTCCCATGACCATTATCGACCGTGCGCCAAGCCTGGCCGCCAGAAAAAGTGGCCCAGTGTCATTGCCAACGACAAGATCAGCCGAGCGCAGGAGCCGAGCGAGACTTATGAGATCGGTTTGGCCAACAAGGTCATGACATTGTGGGACGGTGGCTGCCAACGCATCCGCGACCGGACGGTCCACATCAGTGCCAACAATGACCACTGTCTGCTTAGCTGTTAGCAACGCTTTCGCCAGTTCGGCAAACCTATCAACCGGCCACATTTTCCGGGGTTTGGCGAGTGAGCATCCCGGAATCAGGATAGCAGCCCCGGCCATCGTCATCGTATCACCATCATCCAGCCAGTCCAGGTTCACTGCATCAGGCGGCAATGTCCTACCACCTGCCATTCCAACAGCAGTGAGCATCCGATCATGATTATTGACTGCAGTGAAATCCGGATAGGGGTCACTCGCCCCCTTTGCCGTTCCAAACCAACGTCCTCTTGGCGGCGCAAAAAACCTATGATAGCGCGCTGTCCGGCCACTGCATTGCAGGTCAATGATAGCATCCCATCCACGCATAAAAAGAGACCGGATCTGCAGCGTGGCCGGCACATTAAAGAGCGATGATCTCGGATCAATTAGCACCTCGTCAAACCAGGGCATCATCTGCATGAAAGCAGCAAAGGCAGGAGATGTTAGAACCGCAATATGGGCATCAGGAAGGCCGGTACGAAGGCTTGCGTACGCGTCAAAACCCTGCACTACATCGCCAAGCGCTCCATGCTTAATTACCAGAACCCGCTTCTGATCAGCCATTGTCGCTTTGTCCTATCCGTTTATTCCTGTGAGCCAATCTCTATGGATGACATCCAACCCGCATATGACATACCATATCAGCGAGTCGAGGCGATGGAAAAGATCGTCTATTGATGAACATGATCTTTTTTAAATCTAGGGGAATCCTCCAACCTTGTCACCAGCAACCAATACATTATCACCCCCACCGAGGCCGCTTCACCAAATCAGACCTTTGCCATCGATCGACATTCTGTTGCCAGCAAAAGAGCGTTTTACCGGAGCGAATGCTGGCGCAATCTCTGGCGTGGTGAATGATCTGGTTACTGCAAGCGAAAGTGGCGGCTGTTATCGTATCTGCGGCACGATAGTTGACGAAGTCCTCAACAATCACCAATTCCTGGGCCTGCGACCACGCGGCAAGTGGTTCCGGGGCAACAATATTGGCTGTGCAGCGGATTACCTCACGCAGATCGAGAAAAGCGGCGCGCCCGATCTTGTGGAAGTGCATAGCCGATGCCACGTTGCCACCTACATCAAACAACGCTACCCAGATGTGCGGGTGAGTCTTTATCTGCACAATGATCCGCGTGATATGAAAGGCGGAAGGAGTGTCAAAGAACGGACATCTTTGCTGCAGAACATGACCGGCATCATCTGTGTCAGCACCTATATTCGCGAGTGCTTTCTCGATGGTCTTAACGCTGATGATGCCCTTGCCGCAAAGGTTGGTGTTGTCCGAAATGGCACACATCGCTGGCTTGCCAGTCAACCAGTCAAGCATCCCGTGATCTTGATTGCAGGTCGTATGGTGCCGGAAAAAGGAATTCTCGAATGTGCGCAGGCTTTAGCTAACATCCTGCCAAACTATCCTGACTGGCGGCTGGTGATCGCTGGCGCAAAACGGTTCGAGGCTGCCGCGCGCGGCAGCTATGAAGCAAGAATTTCTGACATTATAGAGAGCCTGGGTGAGCAGGCGATTATGACAGGTTTCATTCCAATTGATGAAGTCCGCGAATGGCAGACTAAGGCCGCCATTTCCGCCTGCCCGTCGCTGTGGAATGACCCCATGCCGAAAGCCGTTATCGAGAGTCTAGCCGCCGGATGCGCTTTGTTGACAACACGGCGTGGCGGGATCCCAGAGGTGGCTGATGGCCGAGCCCTTGTCGTCGACACGCCCTCCATCGCAAATTTTAGCGCTGCCTTTGAAAAGTTGCTTACTGACGACGCTTACCGTAAACATTTGCAGGATGCGGCCTGGCATGATTTTCCATTTACTGCAAAAGCGATGGCAAATGATGCTGATACCCTACGCGCAAGAATTCTCATGGCCTCGATCTAATCGGAGTTGCCTATACTATGAAATAACTAATTTTAGCGTATGTCGTAGACTTATCGGGTAAAACACGATAGCCATGAGTGATGGAGGCTTCTGCTTTGGGGTTGGAATGTTAACGCTAAGTCGTATTTGTTGTCTGAGCATTTTATTGCTGTTTTCGCTGACAGCATCAGCCCTGGCAGCGGACAGACCCATCAGTTTCGAGG
Organism: uncultured SAR116 cluster alpha proteobacterium; assembly: GCA_902623185.1. Taxonomy (GTDB): domain Bacteria; phylum Pseudomonadota; class Alphaproteobacteria; order Puniceispirillales; family Puniceispirillaceae; genus MED-G116. Next base: position 3,272 of record CACNSW010000010.1, on the reverse strand, counting down.
CCGATCAGGTTACCGTGAACAAGGATACCGGCAAAATGTTGGCAACCGGCAACGTTGTGCTGCGCCAGACCGGTACCGAACTGATCGCCGATGAAGTGACCTATGACCAGAAACTAGACAAGGCTGTGGCCCGCGGCAATGTCTTCATGATATCGGAGGATGGTACCGAACGCCGCGCAGATTTTATGACCCTGGATACAGAATTCACACATATCGTCGCGGAAAATCTTCGCACACGTTTCAAAGACGGGTCATTCTTTGTTGCCGATGAAAGTGACACAATTACCGGTGACCGATCAATTTTCTCTCCATCCAGATTTAGTCCATGTAATTGCGATGTTGAAGCTGGCGAAAAACCTTCATGGGATGTAAGGGCAAGCTCATCTATCCATAATGAAAAAACTCAGACCATTACTCACCGAAACGTCCGGATGCATGTGCTAAATCTGCCGCTGTTGTACCTACCATACCTCGCCCATCCAGATTGGACGGTGAGACGTCGGTCAGGGTTTTTGGCGCCATCCCTGGCGATCAATTCCGATCTAGGAATCACACCAGCCGTCCCTTATTTCAAGGTTATTGATGATACAAGCGATTTGCGATTTACCACCTATAAATACCAATATCGTGGCGTTGCTCTGCGTAGTGATTTTCGGAAGCGATGGGACGATGCGGACCTCGACGTAACAGTACTGAACGGAAATGTCAGCACCTACAAACGAGAAAGAGAAAACGTGGCAGCCATCGATGCAACCTTCAAAACAACCATTGGAGCAGACTGGGACATTTCCGCTCGGATTAAAAGGGCTAGTCAGGACACATTTATGCGTCGCTATAAATTTGATAGTGCTACTACACTAAAATCATCTTTAACCGCAGAACGTTTGAAAAATAATCGCTACTACATGGTTAAGGCTTCCGATTTACAAGGACTTAATTCCGGTGATACTCCCGAAATCGAACCCGTAATATTACCCTCAGTTTTTTATGAAAAATATCAAGGAGGGTGGACTCCTGAGCAAAAAATTCGGACTGAGATTAGTGCAATCCAACTTGATAATGACGAGGGCTATGACCTGGCTCGTTGGTCGGGCGTGGCTGAAATTTCGGAACAAAACATAGTTGGGGCTTTTGTAAACTCTTACAAGGCAAATGCCACGGCAAGTTTTTACTCTCTCCATACCAAACCAGACAGCGCAACAACTAAGCTTGGTGATTTTGGCCAGATCAACCCCTCATTGTCTCTGGCAACAAGGTTGCCACTATCGGTAACAATAGGAAAAAACACGACTATTTTTGAACCCAAAGCGCAGGTTGTTTGGGTCGGTGGAACTGATAGAACGCAAGAAATACCTAACCGTGACGCATCTGACTACCGAATTGACGAAGCCAATCTTTTCCTTCTTAACCGCTATCAAGGCAAAGACTACGTGTTACCGGGAACAAGAGCTGACCTCGGTGTATCAGGCGTTACAAATGACAGAACTTTTGGCAAACTAACCGGATTTATCGGTTTAAGCCGTCGAATTTCGGGAAAACCATCCGCCGGCCTCGCACCTGAGCAGGGGGACATATACTCCGACTATGTAGCCAGCCTAAGCATCATCCCCTCTGAGAAAATTTCAGCGAATTGGTCTGGACGCATGTCATCACATGATTTTACTTTAAATGAGTCAAAAACAGATATCTCAACTGTGCTAGGTGATCTTAGCGTCTCGTTCGAACATAATCAGCTAGCCAAGGCTTATTTCGCTGATAGCACAGATGACCGCGAAGAAGTAGTTTTGAGAGCGAATGTTTTACTTAGTCAGGGATGGAGCGCATCTGCTAACCAGAATTGGGATTTGTCCGCCGGAAAAGAAAACAGGCAAAAAACTAATGCCTCGCTGATTTGGAATGGTGGGATTCAAGATTGCGTAACACTTCGCATTGACTATTCTCGCGATGCAACCAAAGATCGTGATGTTTCAAGAAGCGATGAAATTAAATTTACTTTCGGATTTAAATATCTGGGTGCGATAGGAAAAGATGCTTTCGGTAAATGACACGTTAAAACCCGCAAAATTTAATACCACAGCGCCCACAGTACTGTAGCGACGGTAATGGCCAACATAGATCGCGTTAGGTTTTTAGAGTGCGGGAAGGCTTTTCTCATTTTGCTACCAACCACGCACCATAACGTATGAAAAATAAGCTGAATTACCCCAAATCCGACCGTTACAAGAAATAATTGGTTTTCCAGAGTGCCCAGGTTGGGGGCGAACTGGCTCCAAGCCAAAGTCACCATTACCCAGGTTTTTGGGCTAATTGGGTGGACTATAAACCCACGGAAAAAGCTAAGAGGGTTAGGATTTAACCCCGTTTCCACACGATCATTCCAGGACTGCAGAGCAAGCCAAATAATATAGACAGCACTGAAAATTTTCAGACCATCTCTGAGGAGCGGCTGATCCTCAAGAAAAAGGCCAAAGCCCAGCCCAAAAATTATATTAAGGCAGAATTTGCCACAGATAAGACCGATAATAAAACCCATACAGGAAAAGACACCCCGTTGGGCTCCACCTATCATCACCAACATATTTGCTGGCCCGGGCGTGGCAATCATTAACAATACAAAGGTCAAAAATTTCAGGTAGGCGTCAGTCATAAGGAGTGAGCCTCATGCCTAGAAAAAAATTTCTGATGGGATAAAATAATGAATTATAAAAAGCTTCGGGAGATCCATCATACAAACAAAACAAAAATAAATATCAATGACTTTGGGGCATGAATAGTGCAACGATACTCATTTTCACTCAATTGTGAAAAAGAAATTGGCACAGGCAAAATTGCTGAAACTAGCGGATCCGCCAGTGCGTTTAGACTTGAGTATGCGGTTGGTGAATAAAGCTATTTTTGTGAGTGGTTTTGGATTTTAGAGTCAATGTTTTTTCATCATAAGGCGTTAATTTAATTATCAAATTTTAGGGTAATTATTGCGCCTTCGTAAACATAAAATGCCTTATTGGAACCATCAACAGTTATAAAAGGATACAGTACCTTCCTATCGACAGTTTTCTTTCCATTACAGGTAATTCGATGCACAAAGACCTTTGTGCTTTCATCTACGAAAACATTTTCTGCGAACACTTTTGAAAACGCCCTTTCTTGATTTACTAGTTCAAATTCTTTGTTCTCAAGAAATTCTTTGATTGTGTGAGCGTTGTAAGTTGCAGACTGACCAGCGTAATCACAGGAATAGAAAACACCATCTGCCCATCCTTTGTAAAATT
>CACNSW010000009.1 GCA_902623185.1 uncultured SAR116 cluster alpha proteobacterium | reverse complement strand
GGAGTTTGGGTTTTTACCTCGGCCATTTATTTTTCATTTCTCGCCGGGGCCGCGTTTTTAGTCATTGAAGAAATGGGTAAATCTGAAATTGAATATGGAGCTTACTTCATTATTGCAAGCATCTGTTTTATGTTCGGGAATTTGATGTCAGCGCGTCTCTCAAGTAAGTTCCAGCTTTTTAGGTTTATTCAGTGTGGTGCCGGATTAGCAATTTTGTCAGTAATGACGCAATGGTTCCTGATAGGCATTGACCATCCGCTGGTTGTTTTTTTGCCGATGTTTGGTGTCGCTATCGCAAATGGGCTGGTTATGCCTAATGCAGCGACGATGCTTATGGGTGTTGTGCCAAAACTGTCTGGCGCAGCATCCGGACTTGCAGGCTTTCTACAAATTGGATGCGGTGCCATTGTCACTTGGCTGGTGGGCCATTTCCAATTCTACAACTCATTAACCCTGATTATCGTGATGAATATCTGCGCAGTACTGGCTGTCATCAGTCTGTTTCTAGTGCGCAAACCAGCTATCGTGGAATAATTTGTGCAAATTAATGCTTTCACTTGCGCCAGTTTGCAATTAGGAATGCGGCGCGAATAGCAAAACGTACCTACCCAAAGAGAAACGATGATGACCCAAGAATTGCGCAATATCGCGATTATTGCACATGTCGATCACGGCAAAACCACATTGATCGACAGCATTATGAAACAGTCTGGCACTTTTCGTGACAATCAGTTTGTCGATGAGCGTGTTATGGACTCTGGTGACCTTGAAAGGGAACGGGGCATTACAATCCTGGCAAAGCCAACCTCGGTCCAGTGGAGGGATGTGCGTATAAATATCATAGATACGCCGGGCCACGCCGATTTTGGTGGAGAGGTTGAGCGCGTTCTTGACATGGCTGATGGGGTTATACTGCTAACGGACGCGGCCGAGGGACCCATGCCTCAAACAAAATTCGTTCTCGGCAAAGCACTCCATCAGGGCTTGCGGCCGATTGTCATCATCAACAAGGTTGACCGCGTTGATAGTCGGCCTGAGGAGGTTGTGGATGAGGTTTTTGATCTATTTGTTGCCCTAGATGCTAATGAAAGTCAGTTGGATTTTCCAATCCTTTATGCTTCAGGCCGTGATGGCTGGTGCGTGGAAGATCTTAGGGATGCTAGGGTCGATCTTCAGCCGCTCCTCGACCGTATATTGGCGCACGTTAATTGCCCCGATGTTGATGTACAGAAACCATTTGCAATGCTGGCAACGCTTCTGGATTCTGATCCCTACCTCGGACGCTGCCTGACTGGACGTATTGTTCAGGGAACAGCAGTTGTTAATTCACCGGTGCGGGCCATTAATCTAGATGGTAATACGGTTGAAACAGGTCGCCTAACAAAGCTTCTGCGCTTTGAGGGCACCCAACGCGTTCCTGTTACTCAGGCCAGCGCCGGCGACATTATCTGTGTTGCAGGTCTAACAAAAGTATCAGTATCAGACACCATCGGGACTCCTGAGATTACAACACCATTATCATCAACACCCATTGATCCTCCCACAATGTCGGTGACTATCACTGTAAATGACTCGCCATTGGCGGGCCGTGAAGGCAAGAAGGTAACTTCGACGGTGATCCGTGAACGGCTGCTCGCGGAGGCCGAAACAAATGTTGCCATCACATTTTCCGAGAGCGCCTCCAGGGATGCTTTCGAGATTGGTGGTCGGGGTGAATTGCAGCTTGGTATTTTGATTGAACAGATGCGGCGTGAGGACTTCGAGATGACGGTGTCTCGGCCACGAGTGTTGTTCACAATCGATGAGGCGGGCAAACGGAACGAACCGATGGAAGAGGTTACCATTGACGTAGACGATGAGTTCTCTGGTGCTGTCGTTGACAGCATGAATCGTCGTAAGGGAGAGATGCTGGACATGCGCGCGGCAGGAGTAGGTAAAACCCGAATCGTGTTCCGTGCTCCATCGCGTGGGCTAATTGGATATCAGAGCAGATTTCTTACCCAGACGCGTGGAACAGGTGTTTTGAACCGTGTTTTTCACTCATATGCTCCTTTCAAGGGTGATCTAGAGGGACGTCGTAATGGCGCATTGATTTCCACAGACTCTGGTGTCGCTGTCGCCTATGCGCTGTTCAATTTACAGGATCGGGGGTTAATGTTTGTTAATCCGCAGACGAAGGTCTATCAAGGAATGATTGTGGGTGAGCACAATCGAAACAATGATCTGGAGATCAATGTGCTTAAGGGTAAACAATTGACCAATGTTCGGGCGTCTGGTAGCGACGAAGCGGTGAAGCTTGTTCCTGCCAAGCAAATGTCACTTGAGCAAATGATGGCTTATATCAATGAAGATGAGTTGGTTGAGGTGACTCCTAGGAGCTTGCGTCTGCGGAAGATGTTCCTTGACCCCCATGAGCGAAAACGCAGGGCGCGTGCGTCCTGAGTCGGTAAAATCTTGGTTATTAATGACAGTGCGCGCGCCTAGTAATAATATCCCTACAGTAATTGATTTAGCTGATTTATTCATTATCTTGCCGGAGCGAGTGAAGTGACAAAAATCCATACATATGACAAGCAGGCCATCGGCAGATCTGTTGCAAGGATGCTGTTGGAAATTGATGCCGTGCTTTTTAGTGCAGATAATCCTTTCAAATTTACATCTGGTATGATGAGTCCTGTTTATATTGACTGTCGGAAGATAATTTCCTTTCCAAGGATGCGGGCTGCGATGATGGATTATGGAACCACCGTAATTACCCATGATATCGGCCATGAACGCCTTGATGCACTTGCTGGGGGAGAAACAGCTGGCATTCCATTCGCTGCGTGGCTAGCGGAGCGCACCGCTTTGCCAATGCAATATGTTCGCAAAAAGCCAAAAGGTTTTGGTCGTGATGCAAGGATAGAGGGTGCCATTACCGAGGGACAGCGTATTCTGCTTATTGAAGATCTGGCGACAGACGGCGGTAGCAAAATAAGTTTTGTGAATGCCCTACGAAATGCTGGCGCCACGGTCGAGCATACATTTGTGATTTTTTACTATGATATTTTTCGTGATACACATGATAAGCTCCAAGCTAATGGCATAACATTGCACTACCTCACGACATGGTGGGATGTTTTAGCTGAATGCAAACAAATGGATAACTTTTGCGAAAAAACGCTCAAAAGTGTTGAGGATTTTTTGGATGACCCTTGCGGGTGGTCTCAAGCAAATGGCGGAAGTATAATCTAATTTAGTAGCTGCCTACTCTACTTTTTTATTTTTTCTTTATTGTAAAACTCTGCACGTGCTTGAGAACTAGCGGCTAAAAGCATACTTACTGGAAACATTTTATTTAATTGTTTTAATTTACTTTTGGCTTCTTCCACGCCTTTAAAAGCAGCTTTAAATAGATACGTCAAAGAGCGATGAATTAACACCTCGTCATGTTCCGAACGGCTATGAATTATGGCAAGATTGAAATCTGCTAAACTACTACCTCGATCTGAGGCAACGCGAAAAAAATACTCAGCTTTGTCTTTGTCTTCCGGCACTCCCCTACCGTTAAAATATATGTCTCCCAAATTATTTAGGGCGTATTTATTCCCATTTTCAGCTGCCTTTGCATACCAAAAAATGGACTCCTGGAAATTCTGGGTGGTCCCTATCCCTTCCTCAAACATTACGCCCACATTAAATTGCGCATCAGACAGGTTTAATTTTGCGGCTCTCAGGCAAGTTTTAAAAGCTGAGATAGCATCAACTTCGCCATAAGAACTGTCCAATCGCATTTCTGCTAACCGAAAGAGTGCTTCTGGGTGGTTTTGCTCGGCAGCACGTTTAAAGAGGTTGTATGCTGAAGACGCACATTTGGCTACGCCTTGGCCATTCAAATACATCAGGCCGAGTTCATACATGGCGTCTGCTCGGCCGTTTTGCCGTGCGACTACAGCACACCACTTGAAGGCCTTTTCAGGATCGCGCTTGACCCCAATTCCTTCTTGGTACATATGACTGAGGCATGCTTGTGCGACTGTCGAACCACGCCTTGCAGATCTTTCTAAATCGCTGTGTGCCAGATTAGCCCAATTTGTTTGAAGATAACTGTCGCCGTTGTCAAATCTGACACCGTCTTTGAACTGAAAGTCGGCATCCCATACATTATCATTAATGGAAGGATGGCAATCAACAAAGCTGGTATTGAAGTGGAGGTCCCCTTCTATTGTTGATCCGACCATTTATCAAATCCTTTAAATTTTGTCTTTCAGGATACCTTTAACCTGATCGCACTGTGATTTTACCAGGCCCTGAAATTCCCATCGTGGTATCGTCGTTCATCGCAAAGTCAGGAAACCGTGAGTCAAAAAATGATTGTATAACATGGGCTACGATTGGCCCCTCAGTTTCCTCTGAGAACCAAATATTTATCTCTGTTGATACACCAGAAACTTGTGGTGGCATTGCAACTGCCATTCTTTTTTCAAAGCCCTGCGGATTTGGATAATCTTCAGTTAGATTTTCTCCCATGATTGCAATAATGACCTCTGGGTTGTCCTCTAAGCTGCAAGCGGTAAGGAAATTGCCGTCATCATCGACATATTTTTCAAAAACTGTTTTTTCTTTTTCAATCATGGTGCTGTTTCCGAGGATCAAAAGGTCTAGCTTCTTAAGACTTTCTTTTCGGTAGTGAAGTTGTAATTATTATCAAACTTATGCAGTTGATAACTTCCTAGGGGTGCTTCGTTGCCTTTTTGATTGTCATTATCAAGGAGGCTACAAAGAGGTGGGCCTATATTAGCATCGAAAAAGCCAAGACGTTGTCTTAATGATTTGTGCGAGTGACCACAAAAAAAAGCCACTATTTGCTGATGCCTGTAGGTAAGCTCTTTAAACAATTTGATAGACTTTTCGCTGCGGCATTCAACATTTGGATTAAATGAATTAGGGAGAAAAAACAGCGGGTGATGCGAAAAAACAATGGTAGGGATTTTTTGATTTTCAAATAGGATTCTATCCAGTAACGAAATTTTATCGAAATTTAGTACGCCTAGGTTGTCATCTGGAGAGGTTGTGTCAAATGATATTAAATTAATTGGGAAACTCTCTACTGCGTAAATGATGTCATCTTCAACCTTTTTATTACCAATGCAGTCAGCAAAGACATTGAGCATTGAGCTATTACGGTCTCTGTTTCCCGGTGTTACAAAATATGGAATCTTGAGTTTTTTGAGGTGACTCTTGACGAGTTTGAGCTCGTCAAGAGTTCCATTGTGAGTTAAGTCTCCAGTGTGTATTACTGCGTCAGGCAGGGGGTTGAGCGAATTTATATCTGCTACACAGCTCTCCAGAGCATCGAGCTTACACTCGCTGTTTCTGTCTGACCCACTTGGAACAGTGATATGCGTGTCAGATATTTGCGCTAGCAACAACACTGGACTTAAATATCACTCGGCGGCCTGTTTAACGTCATCTACCAAATGGTAAACCGGTGCCTTCTCCATTTCAAACTCACCGGTGCGCTCATCATATTGAGACAAAGTGAAACAGTGCCAATTTTTGTCATCCAACTTAGGGTAATCCCCTCTATAGTAATACCCAGGCCAACGCGTCTCTTCTCTGAACATTGTATGCGCTGTTACGCATTCAGAAGCCAGAACCCTGTGATGAAGTTCCCAAGCACGCTGAAGTTGGTGAAGCCCGTCGGCACCAAGATTGTTGAGATCTTCTTTCAACATTTTCAACAGCTCCACGCCCCTTTTCATAAGTGGCTCATTAACCATGTAACGTTGGCCAACACCGCCACAATACTCATCCATAATTTTTTCAAGCCGTTGGAGACCTGCCAAAGGAAGAATGTAACTTGGTGATACCGTGCCAGCAGTAATCTCGTTACGACCAACGCGATAATTTTCAAGTGGCTGATATATTTCTTCTTTAAGACTAAGGTATTCTTCCTCGCTTACTTCTGGAGGATTAGACCCAAGGTCATCAACATATTTGTTGGCAGCCTTACCGGCTAAACGGCCTTCTGTGAAGGACCCGGAGGAAAACTTATGAGGTGTTCCACCTAGGGTATCTCCAGCACCGAAAAGACCGTCCACGGTCATCATACGGTTGTACCCCCATTGATACTCATCTGGTGCGTAGTCCTCTGGTCCACTAGCCCAAGCGCCAGAGCAGGTAGCATGAGACCCCATTACGTAAGGTTCGGACATTACCAGTTCGGGGTTAATTTCTTTAGGGTCAATGTTGTTAGCAGCCCAAACAACAGCCTGGCCAATTGTCATGCCTAGAAAATTCTCCCACCCAACAACTTCTTTGTGAGGATCTTTAAAGGCTTCCTTTGTGACCATTCGGATAGGGCCTCGTCCGGCTTCCACTTCCTTCAAAAACGCATGATTTCTAAGACAGGTTGGCACAGGCTCATGGTTTACATAATCACCAACCATGTCTTCAATTGATTTCCTCCATGTTGGCTCGTATTGCTCTCCGTAGCCATTTTCAGTGTATGTTTTCAAGTGAAGAAAATATGCCCCAACTGGTCCGTAGCCGTCTTTAAATCTCGTCAGAACAATCCGATTCTCCATTTGTGTCATCTTTGCCCCAACTCGAATTGGCAAAGCATAAGCTGAGGCGCTACTCCAAGGCGCATACCACGTTCTCCCCATTCCTTCTCCAGCAGAGTGTGGTTTGAAAATGTGTGAAGCGCCTCCAGCGGCAACAATAACTGCTTTCGACTGGAATACATAGAAGTCGCCGGTTCGTACATTAAATCCAACTGCACCAGCCACCCTGTTTGGCTGTTTTTTATCCATCAAAAGGTGGGTTACCATGATGCGGTTATAAACCTCGTTTGCAGCTTTACGAGCAGCTTCAGCTACAATTGGCTTATAGCTCTCACCATGGATCATTATTTGCCATTTGCCCTCACGCTGATAACGACCAGTTTCAGGGTTGGTCATTATTGGGAGACCCCACTCTTCAAATTTATGGACAGTAGAGTCTACGTGCCTCCCAATGTCATAGCCAAGGTCCTCGCGTACCAAACCCATAAGGTCGTTTCTTTGATAGCGGACATAATCTTCAGGCTCATTTTCACCCCACCTCATGCCCATGTAGCAATTGATCGCATAGAGGCCCTGAGCAACCGCTCCGCTCCGCTCAATGTTGGCTTTCTCAACAACCACCACCTTTTTATCGCGGCCCCAGTACCTTGACTCATAAGCGGCGCCGCAACCACCAAAACCACCCCCGATAACCAGAATATCAGAGTCTACAAATATTGTTTTCTTACCGGCCATTGCCAAAGTCCCCCTGTCAATCTATTCCGCTGCCTGAGCAGCTACTTTTTTCGATCTCTTCTTACTTTTCGTGTCTGAAGCAAGCTCATATTTGACGAACTGGTCTACAGTCACGCTAGGTAAACCTTGATCAACTTTTAAAAATTCCGGCTCGTGAGCGAGTTCTTGAGAGTTAATAGCGTCGGACGATGGCGTGTCATATTCGGAGGCGCATTTAATTGACCCCCAAGCTGTAGTCCTTATTGGGGACTCAAAGTGTTTTTCACGCCCATCTCTGAATTTAAGACGCCAAGAAATGGTTCCTTTGTCTTCTTCCCTAAGAACACGGACACTGTGCCCCATGGGAGCAAAGTCTGCGTAGCCACGAGCGTCTATGGCATTTTGTGGGCAGGCTTTTACACAAGAATAGCATTCCCAGCAAAAATTAGGCTCTATGTTCACTGCGCGTCGAGTTACCGGGTCGATATGCATGATGTCAGACGGGCAAATATCAACACAGTGACCACATCCATCACAGCTTGTCATATATACGAAAGTAGGCATGGTTTTCCTCCAATTTTACTTGCTTTTTTAATAATTATGAGAATGCCGCTGGGCTTTGCCATAAATCGATGGCTTCTCCGACGGTGCAGGAAGATTTCGCCTGCCACCATTAGCCATTGACATATTCTTCTGGTAAGCGGCAGCAGGTTTGAAAAACATGTGAGAAAATTTTGACCAAGGAACTGAGCCAAAAAGCACTGCTGTAGAAAGTAGGTACAGCCCCAGAGCAAATGTTGACCAGAAGTTACCTGTAACTTGAAGGTAAGCCCATATTATTCCTAGCGTTGCGCTAATCATCAACGCAACAACAAAAAGGTCTGCGCGAACCATGCGGAAAGGTGAATTTCCTTCTGCAGCGACATCGACACGAATAAAAAACCAAAACCAGTAGCATCCAAGGGCTAACACAACAATACCTAGCCACCATAAATTCACCAAAAATGTTGGTGCTGGCGAAGCTGGTGTTGGGTATGCGAACACCATAACAGCCGTGGAAATCACATAAGCCAAAAATCCGTACATCGTCATGAGATGAGCAAGCCGCCTCTTTACGTTACAAAATTCACCAGACGCCAGGACGTCATGTGCCGTGGTGTTAACCGCAACAGAAACTTTTTCTCCAAACGGCACGTTTCGTGATCGTCTTTCAGCGCCTTTTTTCACTAGGCTGAAGAAGTATTTAGCACTGCCTTTGTGAATGATATCAAATAAAGTACCGCCTGCCACACAAACCCCCATAGCAATCACAAAGGCTTGCATAATTGTTGGGCTTATAGACTGCGAAAGTTCTGCAAATGGATTTATGTCGAACATTTTTCCCCCTAAAAACTTTGTTATTTTGCCTTTATCCTCGATATTTCTTTTGCTTCACGCAACAGAATAAAATTGGCTTACCCATATGTTCAATGAGACAAACTGTCATAGTATTTCTGAAGTACGGCAACAACCTCAGGCCGACTAAACTCAGCAGGCACTTCCTCACGTTTCGAGAACATTTCCCGTAGCCTTGTGCCAGATATGTTAAGCCGCTCACTTTCATCGGATGGACATGTTCTGCCAGTCGCCATGCCTCCGCACTTGTAGCTATAAAACGCAATATCTATTTTCAACGGAAGTGTTTCTAAACTACCTTTAGGTATGTCATCAAAAATTTTGTGGGCATCGAATGGGCCATAGTAACTTCCTACGCCTGCGTGATCACGTCCTACTACAAGGTGGGAGCAACCAAAATTTTGCCTGAACAAAGCGTGCAACAGAGCTTCCCTGGGTCCGGCATACCGCATTTCGATGGGATATCCAGCTTGTATGGTAGTTCCGGCAACAAAATAGTTTTTCACCAAAGCATCAATTGCGTCTACTCTCACGGTTGCAGGGATATCGCCGGGTTTGAGTGCGCCAAGCACTTGGTGGATCAGCAACCCATCGCATATCTCGATGGCGATTTTTGCCAGATGCTCATGACTACGGTGCATCGGGTTGCGTGTTTGAAAAGCGGCAACTGAGTTCCAACCTTTTTCCCGAAAAAGAGAGCGGGTTTGTTCAGGCCGCATGTAAAGACCAGCATATTTTTGAGGATAATCTCCCTCATCAAAAACTTTGACTGGTCCAGCTACATTAAACGGACCTTGATCTAAAACTTTTGCGACTCCTGGGTGATCTGGGTCTTTTGTACCAAATACTGCCATGCATTCGGCGCTTTTATTTATTTCATAAATTTCGGTAACCGTTATGCTCCCGTAAAGTCGACCATTTTCATCTACAAGGCCAACTTCTTCTCCAAGCTTTAGAGACTCTACTGTTTCTTTAGACGCTGACAAAGTAATGGGAATAGGCCAAAATAACCCGTCACGCATCCTCATGTCGTCGCAAACTCCACGCCAGTCTGCTTCACTCATAAATCCATCTAGTGGAGTGTAGGCACCCATACCAAGCATTAGCAGGTCAGATAATTCGCGGCTTGACATAATTATGTCGCTAGCGAAGCTTTGTTGCCGTGGCGAAGCCAATAAAGGCTTCAATTCATCTGAACCATGAGGATTGACTAACATTATTCTCTGTCTTCTCTAATTTTTCATACAGGCGAAAGCTTGTTTGCTAAAGCGTACCAAAATAGTCCTCTTTATAGAGTTTAGCTATCAAATAATAGATTAAGATAAACTCTGAATAGCAACAGAGATAAAATAAAATAGTATGAGACTATCAACTGATATTAATATAGATTTTCCGATTATATCGATTGATTTTGTGTGTGATTTGCACACGGCTTATTGCAGTCAAGCCGTTACTTTTTTGAGAATGTTGTGCAATTTTGAACTCATTATAAGAACTAGGTCGATAAAAAGCATTGGTAACTGGGGTAAAAGAAAAAACATTGCTGCGAACTTTTAAAAACCCGACATAATTTTTAGACCGAAAGAGTGAAAATCGTATCTGCCTTTGTCGCTATTTTTATAAATTCAGTCTCTAAGTTAACTGAGCTTGACGCCTCTTATAAACTGAGTAATCGCAATCACGTCTTCAATGAAAATTATTTGGAAAAATCAATAATAATTGATCGGTTTATGTGTTCGTTGAACCCAGCATTCATCGGCTGCTGAATTAATAGCTTTCTTCATCTAATTCGATGCCGGATATGCGATCGCGGGGCTTAGCTGCGATCCAGTCGTCGCTTCGATAATGCTTAATCTATTTGATGTTTTCTTTTCCTGATACCGAAGTGTAGGAGTCTTGTTTTTGACAGTCTGCTGGCACGTCGGTTGGATCGATGAAAAGCTGTTCCAGCTGGTAGATTTTTCGCCTATGTTGTTTCTGTAATTCTTACGCGGTCTTTTGGATGGTCCAGATGCAGGATTTTGATTATATTATTGTTGGCGCAGGGTCAGCTGGCTGCGTTCTTGCAGATAAACTCAGTGCGTCTGGCAGACATAAGGTGCTTTTGCTTGAGGCCGGGCCTTCTGACCGGCGGTTCTGGATAAGGGTCCCTATCGGCTATGGCATCTCTTTTCATGACGCCACGGTGAACTGGAAATATCAAAGTGAACCAGATCCTGGTATCAATGGGCGTAGGATGTATTTTCCAAGGGGCCGGGTTGTTGGTGGCTCCAGTTCTATCAACGCGCTCATATATCACCGTGGCCAGGCTAATGATTACGATGACTGGGCAACCGCTGGTAATCCGGGGTGGGATTATAAATCTGTCGCTAAGATCTATGATAGTTTTGAACAGGTCAGAAAGGTCGGTGACGAAGGTGGCATTCCACCAACTTGCTCGCGCTTATCGGTTACTGATGCGACGACCAGCTACCATCCCATGAAAGACCAGTTCGCCGACATGTGCAAGCAAATACAGTTGCCAGTTTCGCGCAATCCCGTGATGGAGGGCCACAGTGCTGGCCCCTATTTCATAACCACGCGGCAGGGCACACGCTGCTCGAGCGCAGTGGCCTTTCTTCATCCCGCAGCAAACCGTCCGAACCTTACTTTGATTACTAATATAATGGTACAGCGCATAGGTTTTCAGGACCGACGCGCAACCAATGTTGATTGCCTTCTAAACGGCCGCAAAGTCACTTTTAACGCGGGTCGTGAAGTGTTATTGGCGGCAGGGGCGATTAACTCCCCACAATTGTTGCAATTATCGGGGGTCGGCCCAAAGGATGTCATTCGCGACACGGGGCTTGAGGTCGTTCTGGACCAGCCAAATGTCGGTAGCCACCTGCAGGATCACCTGGGGGTTGACTACGTGTATAAAGCCAACAGACCGACGCTTAACGATGTTCTTGGGCGGTGGTCAGGCCGTATTCGGGCCGGCATCGAATATCTAACGCGCAGAACAGGGCCACTCTCTCTCAGTGTTAATCAGTTTGGCGGGCTCGTAAAATCCTCACCGGATCGAGTCTTTCCTGATACCCAGCTCTATCTTAATCCACTTAGTTACCAAACCTTTTACAAAGGACGTCGGGCATTGACCAAACCTGACAAATTTTCTGGTTTCATCATGGGCTTCAACAGTTGTCGCCCGGTCAGTGAAGGGCATGTGCGAATACGCTCATCTGATCCAAAAATGGCGCCGGCAATCATTCCAAATTATCTGTCGGCGCAGAAAGATGTAGATGATGTCATCTGCATGGCTCGCCTGATCGGGCGAATGCAGCAGACTCCTGCAATCCGTGAAACCTTGTCTGCACCACCACTCACCCCGTTGGAAAAAATGTCTGATGACGAGATTGTGAACGATTTTCGTGAACGTTGTAGTACAGTTTTTCATCCTTGTTGTACTGCCAGAATGGGTTCAGATCCTAAAACGTCGGTGGTAGACAAATGTTTGAAGGTTCATGGCATCGATGGGTTGCGGGTCTGTGACGCATCGGTCTTTCCAAATATCACCTCGGCAAACACAAACGCGCCCACGCTCATGGTAGCCCACCGCGCTGCTGAGATGATTTTGGCGGACGGTTAAGGCACGGTTAGTGATCCTTGTTTAGTCAGGTTCTGAGGCTTATATACGACAGCGGTTTCTAGCCTTGTACATCATCGGGAGATGGTTGAGAATTTCCATGAAAATAAGATCTTCATACATATGGGCAGGGCTTGTCGCTCTTCTGGTTATTGGATGGATGGTATCGGATGATCTGCTGAGGCTGCAAGCAGATAATCCAACGATGGAGATGTCAGCAACAGATGTGGTAAAAAAGGACGCGCCGCAGGAGCCGCAGGATCGGAACAATACTGGTTTCACCGACAGCGTTCAAAAAACAGCGTCTGAGCGCAGCATTATTGTTGCCGCCACGGAGGTGAAAAACAAAAAGATACCGAAAATAATCCGAGCAAATGGGATTATCGAGCCAGAATATGAAGTTACGGTATCTGCAAAAATTGATGGTAGTATCATAGATGTTCCGGCCCGAGAGGGAACGGCTGTGAGGGTGGGCGATGTGCTAGTCGTTCTGGACGAGAATACCCTACCTGCGCAGATTGCCGCCGCTCGTGCTGAAATCAAGGCGGCTGAGACCGCTCTTTATGCGGCCAAAGAACAATCGCGTGGTACTTTGGAAGAAGAGTTAGCAGCTGCCAGAGCCGATTTGGCAGCAGCCAAAACCGCATACCATGCGTCGCTGGAAAAATCCCGAAGCACAATTGAGGAAGAGCTCTCCGCGGCCAAAGCAAATCTTGCCGTTGCTAAAAAGAGAATGGACATCTCCAAAAAACTAGCGGCTCAAAATTTTAGTGCTCCACTTGAGCAAGCTCAATTAAAAGCAGACTTCGAGAATGCCCGAGCTACACTCGCCAAAATTAGGTTGCAGAAGGACCACCAACTGGATGTTGATCAAACGCAGTTAAAGGCAAATTTTGAAAATCGGCGCATGGCATTAGCCAAAATTGAGGTCGCACAAAATTTTCGGGCTGACTTAGATGTGTCGCAGAACATGGCTCGTTTGGAGGCGGCAAAGTCAAATCTTTCGGTTTTGAAATCTCAACTAGATGACTCGACCATTATCTCGCCTATCGATGGTAGGTTAGAGACGATTCATGTCGATGTTGGTGAGAGGCTTCGCCGAAATCAAGCCGCAGCCACTATTCTTGGTATGGACCGACTATCAGTTGTTGTTGCAGTGCCTCAGACCAGTATTTCGCAGGTATCAGTTGGCGACCCCGTTGAAGTCGATATTGCCGGTGCCGGTCTGCATAAGGGGAAGGTAACAAGGATTGCCTCCCGGACCAATGCTGCAACACGTACATTTGATGTCGAAATCACCGTTGGGAATGACGCTGGTAATCTGCGCGCCGGTGTTACTGTTGAAGCAGCAATTGATGTTGGGTTAGTGGAGGCGTTTGCTATGTCTCCTGCCCATCTGTCGGTCGCAGGTGATGGTTCGCTCACAGCGAAGGTTAGCATAGATAACACTGTTGCCATCGTGCCCGTTAAAATTGTGCGGTCGGGCGCAAAAAGTGTATACGTGTCCGGGCTGAGGGAGGGAATGATATTGCTCACGGTTGGGCAAGCATTTGTTGAAGCTGGTGACGCCGTTAACTACTCATTAGGTGATAATTAATGAACGCATTGATCGCAGCGGCGTTTTCAAGAGCCGGAGCAATTTTGCTTACCTTAGCGCTGCTATGTGCATTGGGGCTGGCTTCTGTAATTCAAATTCCTAAAGAGGCTAAACCAGACATCGACATACCTGTTGCTTACGTTTCTATTAGTTATGAAGGGATTTCACCTGATGATGCGGAAAGACTGCTGATCAAGCCCCTAGAAAAGCATCTGCGATCAGTCGAAGGGCTTGACGTTATGAAATCTGTTGCCTCAGAGGGATACGGCTCGATAGCGCTTGAATTTGCTGCTGGTGAGAATATTGATTTGGCTTTGGCAGATGTGCGCAAAGCTGTTGACGATGCAAAACCTGACTTGCCTGTAGATGCGGATGAGCCAAAAGTTGTCGAAGTCAGCCTGTCATTGTTTCCGGTATTGACCGCGGCTTTGTATGGCCCTGTTTCTGAACGCGACATGGTACAGGCGGCCCGTGATATTAAAGACAAGCTGGAGGCCTTGCCTGGTGTTTTGGAAGTTGAAATCGGGGGGGACCGAGAAGAGCTTCTGGAAATCTTAGTTGATGCCTCGGCGTTGGAAGCATACGGTCTCGACCCAAATGTCGTTACTGGCCTAGTCAGTGGCAATAATCAACTAGTTACAGCAGGGGCAATTGATGATGGTGGCGGACGTCTTTTGGTGAAGGTGCCAGGTGTGATTGAAACCATTGATGATCTGGTCAATATGCCGATTAAGGCGATTGATGGCACAAGCATCAAGTTTGGTGATATTGCCGTGGTACGCCGGGCTTTCCGTCAGGCTGAGGGGTGGTCTCGAGTCAATGGTGAGGCTGCTATTGTGTTGGATGTACGAAAACGCGTTGGCTCCAACATCATCAGCGTTATTGATGCTGCCCGCAGAGTAATTGATGTGGAAGCACCTAAGATTGGCGAGGATGTAAAGGTCAGCTATCTTTTTGACGACTCGAAGGATGTTCGCAGTCTACTTAGCGATCTCGGAAACAACGTTGGTGCCGCGGTCATTATTGTAATGGTGGTGGTTCTCGCGGTACTGGGAATACGTAATGCGTCGCTTGTGGGCCTCGCGATCCCTGGCTCTTTTTTTATGGGTATCATTGTCTTGAATTCGATTGGCGTGACGATGAACATCATCGTTCTATTCTCACTAATACTTGTTGCCGGCATGCTGGTCGATGGCGTGATTGTCACGACAGAATATGCTGACCGTCGGATTGCCATGGGTGAGGGCCGCCGCAATGCATATCGTTTAGGCGCGCAGCGCATGGCATGGCCTATCATTTCCTCGACAATTACAACATTGATGGTCTTCATGCCATTGTTGTTCTGGCCTGGCATTGTCGGTCAGTTTATGAAATATCTACCCATGACGGTGATTGCAGTCTTGATGTCCTCCCTGTTCATGGCTTTGATCTTTATCCCGGTTCTGGGCGGAATGATAGGTAAGAAAAGTGTGGCTACGGGCGCGATTTCGGCGACGGCACCACAACCCTACCGTCGTTTGCTAAAAATTGCGATTAGGCGGCCTGTAATTACCATGGTGGCGGTCATTGCAGTCATCTTTTCTGCATTCATTGGATATGGTCGGGCTGGGCTTGGAGTGTCTTTTTTCCCTGATATTGAGCCAGATCAAGCGCAGGTTCAGGTTCTTGCAAGAGGCGATCTCTCTGCGCGTGAGCGCGACTTCCTCGTGCGGCAGACAGAACAGAATATAAGCTCTGTATCAGGAGTGCAGGACTTTTATGCGCGGTCCTTCCGCTCTGGTGGGGATGGCCATCAGACGCCACGAGATTCGGTGGGTACAATCCGAACGGTGTTTACTGAATGGAATCAGCGAGAAAAGGCATCCAGCCTGATGGAACAGATGCGGACACTCGTGGCGGATCTTGCAGGTGCTGATATCAGCATCACAAAACAGCAAGAGGGTCCCGGCGGCGCACTGCCGATTGCTATCGATATCCTTGGAAATGATCTAGATGACTTAGCCGCAGCCACTGACGATCTCGTTGCACGCATGGACTCACTTGGTGGTTTTGTCGATATCACTGACAGCCGTCCGCTGCCTGGCATGGAATGGACGCTTGTGACAGACCGAGACGCCGCCAGCCGACATGGTGTTTCAATCGCAGGCCTCGGCACCATGATCAAGATGCTCACGCGTGGTGTTCGTATTTCTGATTACCGACCTGACGACTCTGAGGATGAGCTGGATGTTGTTATGAGGTTCCTGGGTGACCAGCGTAATCTTGATCGGCTGAGCGATGTGCGGGTGCCAACTGCCAGTGGTGATTATGTTCCATTATCAGTATTTGCGAAATTACAACCGCAGCCGAAACGCGGAGATATTGAGCGTCAGGACGGTCAACGTTACACATATATTAAGGCAGGTGTTGCTACAGGCGCGTTGGCTGGAGACCGGCTTGAGGCAATCAAGGCCTCACTTATTGAACGGCCACTTTCACAGGACGTGCAGGTCAAGTTTGGTGGTGAAGATAAGGACATTGCCGAAACACAGGCATTTCTGGGTCAATCTTTCATGATTTCTTTGCTCTTGATGGTGATTATCCTAATGGTCCAGTTCAATTCTGGCTGGCAAGCCTTCGTTACGATGTCTGCTATCGTGCTGTCGACGGGGGGTGTTGTCCTTGGTCTGTGGGCTGCTGGTCAGCCTTTTGGCATCGTCATGTGTGGTCTTGGGGTCATTGCGCTTGCTGGCATTGTTGTGAACAATAATATTGTCCTTATTGATACGTTTAACGAATATCAAGGCCGTGGGTATAGTGCTGGTCATGCTGCATTCAGGGCTGGCCTTGTTAGGTTTCGGCCAGTGGTGTTGACGGCTGTCACCACGATCCTTGGCTTGATGCCGATGGTATTTCAGCTGACGATCAAAATTCTGGACCGTGAAATTCTCGTTGGCGCGCCGTCTTCACAATGGTGGACACAACTTTCCAGTACCATAGCCGGTGGACTCACTTTCGCAACCATCTTAACTTTGGTTGCAACGCCAGCAATGCTGGTTATAGGTGGAGCTATTAAACCTAGGCGCAAATCGGAGCCTTCCAATCTGTTTAGACAAATTGTGAACTATAGATCGAAAAGGCTGTTGCCAATAGACCGTTAGCCGCGAATGACTGCCTCGGCACCTGCCGCAATGGCCAGCAGACGCCTGTCGTGATTTTGTGATCCCATCAGTGACAGCCCCACCGGAGCTGTGCCAGCTTTGTGGCATGGTATCGAAATTGTCGGTCTATCGAGGAAATTGGCCAGCGCTGTATTCCGCAAAGCCATGCTGCTAATTTTCAACTTCTCGTCAATCGTCGTCAGGGTTTTGATTTTAGGCGGGGTCAGCGGGGATGTTGGCATCAATAGCGCATCATAGAAACGTGTCTCTTGCTGCACCAGCCTCTTTGCCTTTCTGCGTATTGTGAATTGATCGATGTAATCAGCTGCCAAAATGTCACTGCCACTTTTTATGCGTGCTGCAACAACAGGATCATAGGCGTGGCGCGATTCGCCCTGAAGTCGGTCGCGGTGCAAGGCGTAGGCTTCCGCAGCAACAATGCTTTTTTGGTTATTAGCCGGGCGCAGTTCCTCGAGCATGTCCAGACGGATCTCGCTGATTTTCGCGCCCGCTTTACCAAGTCTTTGGACAGCCTCATTGAAGCTGG
Source organism: uncultured SAR116 cluster alpha proteobacterium (assembly GCA_902623185.1). Taxonomy (GTDB): domain Bacteria; phylum Pseudomonadota; class Alphaproteobacteria; order Puniceispirillales; family Puniceispirillaceae; genus MED-G116. Next base: position 35,156 of record CACNSW010000009.1, on the reverse strand, counting down.
TTGCAACCGCATCATCTAATTCTTCAAACAGATAGCCAACAGGCATCGCGAGTCTCAAATCACCAAGGGGCAAGGGTGTTTCTGACCTACCAACACCATCGGCCATGATGCCGTCCATAATAGCAGCGCACCCAACGCTGTTAGTCATTGGGCCAGCTGCATCAAATGAAGTTGACAAGGGATAAATCCCATTTCCTGGCATCCGCGTTGAGGTCGGTTTAAAACCAACTATACCACAAAAGGCTGCTGGGGTTCGCGTGGAACCACCCGTGTCCGAACCTATGGTTGCCGGCGCCATGCCGTCACTGATTGAAACAGCGCTGCCTGATGATGAACCGCCTGCTACGCGGCCACCATCATTATTTCTTTCAAAGGGGCTTCTGGGATTGCCGTAATGTGGATTCATTCCAAGACCTGAAAATGCAAATTCAGTCATATTAGTGCGCCCGATAAGAATAAAACCAGCGGCTTTTAATCTGCTAACAACAAGAGCGTCTGCAGTGGCTGCTATATCGTCTGCCAGAACAGTTGAGCCTGCGCGGGTGACCTCACCCCGAACATCAAACAGGTCCTTTATCGATAGGGGAATGCCAGCAAAGGGTGGCAGCGCATAGCCAGCCTGTCGCGCTTTATCAATTTGATCGGCTTCGATGCGAACACGATCCGCATACACTTCAATAAAGGCGCGGCTTCCATCTTCAGTTGCTATCGCCGAAAGGCAAGTTTCGGTCAGCGAACGCGCGGTGAGATTACCTTCGGCAAGCGTTTTAGATAATGTGTTCAGATAAAATGTCATATTCCAAGTATGGACCTTTAGCAAAAAAAAATCATCCCGTATTTGCCATTTGGTTGACGACTTGACTTGCTTTATACGTATACAGATATTCATGTAATGGGAACGCAGAATTTTGATTATATTATTGTTGGTTCAGGGTCAGCTGGTAGCGCCATGGCCTACCGTCTTGGAGAGGATGGAACGCACAAAATTCTAGTTCTGGAGTTTGGCGGTACCGATTTTGGACCGTTGGTGCAGATGCCGGCGGCATTGTCCTATCCAATGAATATGCCGCGCTACGACTGGGGTTATAGTACCGAGCTCGAAGAAGGGCTTGGTGGCAGGAGGCTTGTTTGCCCTCGGGGCAAGGTCATTGGCGGCTCCTCCTCGATAAATGGGATGATCTATGTGCGAGGCAATGCGGGTGATTATTCGTATTGGGAAGAAGTGGGTGCAACTGGGTGGGGCTATTCAGACGTGTTGCCATATTTCCGTCGTATGGAACAGTCGCATGGTGGTGAAACACCGTGGCGTGGAAGAAATGGTCCGCTGCATGTGACCCGGGGTCCCCGTGATAATCCGTTGCATGACGCTTTTGTCGAAGCTGCCAAGGCAGCTGGCTATACTTACACCCCAGACTATAATGGCTATCGACAGGAAGGTTTCGGCCCGGCCGATATGACTGTGTGGAAGGGGCGGCGCTGGTCCAGCGCTAATGCTTATCTTCGTCCAGCCCTCAAACGGGGAAATGTGTCACTGCAAAAGGGCGCCTTGGTTGACAAAGTACTTTTTGAGGGCAAGCGTGCGGTTGGGGTGAGCTATGTTCGCAATGGCCAACAGCAAGTGGCCAGGGCAACGGGCGAGGTGATCCTTGCGTCTGGAGCCATCAACTCTCCGCAAATCCTTCAACGTTCAGGTATTGGACCGGGTAATACGCTACAGGAATCAGGTGTGCCGGTAATCGCTGAGCGAAAAGCCGTTGGTGAAAATTTGCAGGATCATTTGGAGGTCTACTTTCAGGTTGCCTGCCTCCAGCCGATCACGCTTTACAAACATCTTGGACTAATTTCAAAGGCATTGATTGGTGTTCAATGGCTACTCTTTAAGTCCGGTCTTGGGGCATCTAACCAGTTTGAAACATTAGGATTTATCAGGTCGCGTGCTGGTGTCTCTTATCCCGATATTCAATATCATTTTCTACCGGTTGCAATGAGCTATGATGGCACGGCACCAGCCGCAGGACATGGGTTTCAGTTGCATGTTGGGCCAATGCGCTCCAAGTCACGTGGTTACGTGCGGATCCGGGATAAACATGTCCAGAGCGCGCCCAAAATTAAGTTTAACTATATGAGTCATGAAGATGATTGGCACGAATTTCGTCGTTGTATAAGGCTCAGTAGAGATATCCTACGGCAGGCGCCCATGGACCCCTTCCGAGGACCTGAAATCCAGCCGGGTGAAGACCAAACTTCGGACGAGCAGATTGACACCTTCATCCGCGACAATGCGGAAAGTGCTTATCATCCATGTGGGACGGTGCGAATGGGTGCAGCGAATGATCCCGGGGTGGTAGTTGATCCTGAATGCCGTGTTATAGGTGTAGACAGGCTACGCGTCGCCGATTCCTCTATCTTTCCCCGAATTACAAATGGTAATTTGAACGCTCCGTCGATTATGACCGGAGAGAAAGCGGCTGACCACATCCTCGGTCGCCAGCCTTTGGCGCGAGCCAATGACGTACCATTCACCCATCCAAATTGGGAGATCAGCCAGCGGTGAGCCAATAGTTGGGATGAAGCAAGATTTATATGTATGGAAATAAAATTTTGGTTGGAATTAATAGCGTGATTTCCCAATAACCTGCCTCTTAATCTTAGTCTGGGTAAGCTGAAAATATTTTCTGGCTGGTGTTTTTTTTCACGTCATAGGTGGTAGGTTGTTCCATCAGAGGATACCAATACTTGATTGAAAGGCGTTGACTAGTTTTTGACTTCTGCAGAACTAAATTTTTGCAAAAAACTGCATGTAATTGACGCGGCCATTACTATTAGCAATTATTCGTCTAGAAGTGAAACTTGGAGGCAAGCCCGTGAGAACTTTTTGGACATTTTTTTTCTTCGCTACCATTTTTTGTTCAAGTCACGCAAAGACGGATAACTTACTTGATGGTGCTGATTTGGGCTACGGAGAGTACTTATCGGGTGAATGCGTCACTTGCCACAGTAAAGATGGAGTTGATAAGGGGATTCCAGCAATTAATGGTTTGGATGCAGAGGTCTTCGCTTCAATTATGCATGCATATAAAATCGGCGATATGGATCATCCCGTTATGATGATGGTTGCTAGTAGGTTGGATGAAGAGCAGATCGCTTCATTAGCGGTATATTTTGCAGCAATGCCTGATGCCAATTGATAGTCACATGACATATGCAAAAATACATATGTGTTTGGCTTAAGTTTGGTCTTTCCACCCCTAATGAGTACGCTTTTCAAATAAGAATGGTTTTCTTTAGTTAAGAGGGAGGAAATGGTGACAAAATTTTCAAGACGACAATTTACTGGGGGAATATTAGCTGGCACAACGGCCTTGGCAATGCCCTCACTGGCTTTTGGTGCAAGGCCTCGTGTAGCAGTTATTGGAGGTGGCGCTGGTGGCGCTACAGCTGCGAAGTACATCGCAAAGGATTCTAATGGTGCCATCGATGTTACTCTCATCGAAGCGTCAAAACGGTATTATACCTGTTTTTATTCTAATCTGTATTTGGGTGGGTTTAGATCATACGCCTCTATCGGCCATAACTATTATGGACTATCTGTCAACCGAGGTGTGAATGTCGTGCATGAATGGGCCACTTCGGTGGATACCGCCGCAAAAGTGGTTAACCTGGGACATGGCGGCCAAGTCAGTTATGATCGACTGGTTCTGTCACCCGGAATTTCTTTGAAATATGACAGCTTGCCGGGGTACTCACCGGAAATGCACAGCAGAATGCCTCACGCTTGGACTTCTGGAACTCAAGTTCAATTGTTGAGGAGTAAAGTGCTCAACATGAAAAAAGGTGGAACCTTTGTGATGGTGCCTCCACCGAATCCATATCGTTGCCCACCAGGCCCGTATGAGCGTGTTTCCATGATTGCTCACCTGCTAAAGGAGAGAAATCCAACTGCAAAAATAATTATACTTGATCCAAAGCCAAAGTTTTCCAAACAGGGATTATTTATGGCCGGTTGGGAAAAACATTACCCAGGTATGATTGATTGGATTGATCCTGATACACATGGGGGTATTAAATCCATCAATGCCTCCTCAATGGAGATTGAGACGGATCTAGATACGTTTAAAGCTGATGCGGCATCTGTAGTACCAGCCCAGCAGGCAGGTTCAATTGCGATGGCTGCAGGCGTTACTGACGGAGATTGGTGTCCAATAAACCCAGCTAATATGACAGCCAAAGCAGATCCAAACATTTATGTCTTGGGGGATGCTTCGGTCGCGTCTTCAATGCCAAAATCTGGCTTTTCAGCCAATAGCCAAGCTAAAGTTGCCGCAAATCATATTCGTGGTGAATTGAGTGGTAGCCGTGTTTATGAGGCAAGGTATGCAAACACTTGCTGGTCGCTTGTTGCAACTGATGATGGAATAAAGGTTGGTGCGAATTACTCGGCTGGTCCTGAGAAAATTGATGTCGTGAGTAAATTCGTTTCGCAAGGTGATGAGAGTGCTGATGTTAGAAAAGCTACTTATCAAGAGTCTATTGGCTGGTATGAGGGCATAACAACTGACATGTTCTCATAAATAGACGTGAAAAATTTGTTGAATGTGAGGGCGGCTCTTTTCGAGCCGCCCTCACATGTTTTTGTGTATAAAATTAATCCATTCCCTCAATAATTATTGATTGATCACCAGAAGGTGTAACCACACCTCTGCTAGAAATATAGCTTTCAAGAAGATCATAGATAGCGGGACCCTTTGTATCTGGATTTACAGATGCCCAGCCTCCGACAGTATATATTTTCTCAGCCTCGATCGGCGCGCCGGTGTGGGTTAGCACCATGTTGTTGATGCGGTTTCCCATTCGGGCTTTTGGTGCGCAGCGATAGCTCATGCCACCGACACGGACCATGTCGCCGCCCTGCTGGAAAAAGGGGTCTGGGTTAAATAGATTGTCACAGACATCTTCGAGAATATCCTTTAGTTGCCTGCCAGTAAATTCCCTGCGGTAGACAGCTGGGTAGTTCATGCTGGTCTGAGCATACATATCGTCGATTGTAATGTCCTGTCCCGGCAGAAGTGTTGTTCCCCAGCGGAAGCCTGGGCTCAGTGCAATTTCTACATCGCGCTCGGTGCGTATAGCATCACAGATCACATCATCCCAGCTACCGTTGAAATTACCGCGTCGGTAAAGAAGTGATCCTGCCTTGCCGATAACACGATTGCACTCCGCTTCGTAAGGAGCCCGAAGCATGTCAATATATGCCGCCATCTCAGTATCGGGCGTGATTACGTCAGAAAAAATTGGGATCAGGGTGCTGGTGGCATCGACCACTCGCCCATTTTCGACTTCGAGATCGATTCGGCCAAGATATTTGCCATGCGATCCTGAGGATAGCAGTAGAGTATTGTTAATTTTGATGGCTTGTGGAATGGCATCATGCGTGTGACCTGTAAGGATCACGTCGATTCCGGAGATTTTTCCAGCGATTTTCTGATCGACATCAAAACCGTTATGCGACAGCAAAACGACAAGTTCGGCGCCGGTCTCACGTGCTAAATCGACATTCGCCTGGATCTGGTCAGGACGGATGCCAAACGACCAGCCCTCGACCATATGACTTGGATTGGCAATCGGTGTATAGGGGAAATGTTGGCCAATGACTGCAACTTTCACCCCGCCACGCTCGAAAAATGCTGTACTCTCAAAAACTTGTTCGTCCCATTCTGTATCGAATACATTGCCGCCAAGGAATGGGTAGCCCATCTCCTCGGTTAGCTCTTCAACTCGATCCTGGCCAAAGGTAAACTCCCAATGGCCAACCATGGCATCGGGCTTCAACATCTTCATGGCTGACACCATGTCAGCACCCTGCGTTTTTAGTGAGGAGTATGATCCCTGCCAAGTATCACCACCATCAAGTAGCAGCACTGCATTTTCACCTCGCTCGGCACGAATGGCTTTTACTAAGGTTGCGGTGCGGTCAAGCCCCCCAAGACGACCATAGGCGCGTGCTAGCGATTCGTAATCAACCATGGTGTGCGCGTAGGCGAGGGCGGTGCCGGGCTCGATCCCAAAATGATGCAGGAAATCCTGGCCGACGAGATGCGGGGGAATACCCTCGAAACCGCCAACACCAAAATTCTCTGAAGGTGGGCGGAAATAGACTGGTTTCAATTGGCCGTGAATATCAGTGATATGTAGAAGTGTTACCTGGCCTTTGGCGTCAAAAGACAGCAGGTCATCTTGGGTTAGTTGCTGCCGCGCCGCGGCGGCGGTAAAGTTTGGAAATGTTGAAAAGACACCAGCGCTTACCGCAGCAAATTGAAGAAATTCACGACGCGAGCGCATGAGAAATAATTCCATTCTTATTCATTCTTGGCCCCTACCAACCTTACAAATCAGCAAGTAGTTTCTTCAGCTTCTTTTTGCTTTTACCCATGGCTTTAGCCTTTGCTATTTCGTTTTTATTCGACATGTCACCGCCAACAACAACAAGCCCAATCATGCCCATGCCCTTGTGTGGGGTACACCAGTAATAATAAATGCCCGGCTCTTCAAAGGACACTTGAATTTCCTTGCCGTTTTTTGACTTTAGTTTCATACCGTTGGGAGAAGCTATCATCTCAACATTGTGACCCTTGGTAGTTGGAACCCAGGTGACAGTGTCGCCAACATCAACGCGTGCAATTTCCTGGCTATATACCATTTTGTTGCCATCAGCGTCTTTATTTAGCATTTTTATTGTAACGTCGGCAGCAAGAGCTGGGGCGGAAGCCAACATTATAGCTGCCACTGTAAAAATCTTCATTTAACTCTCCTTTATTCTGATTTCGCTAGGTAAAAAAATTCTGTTACTGTTTATTTTTCTAGCTTTCAGACTCAGGCGTCACATCAATATCACGAGCTCGCCCAATGATATTTGTGGAAACCTTACAATTGCTCATGCAGGGCTCACCGTCTTTGGGTTGCGCATCTGGCCTTGGATCTGGTATGAGAAATCCGTTTTTGTTCGGCATTTCAATGTCGCCTATATTCTCATGGCTGACGTCGAAGTCATCGTCAATTATATCATTCATGTAGAGGAGGAAAGCGACTATTTGATATGTCTCATCATGGCTCAATGACTGCGCTTCTCCAAAGGGCATTGCTCGGTAAATGTAGTCATACATTGTTGATGCATAAGGCCAATAGCTACCCGTCGTCTTTATAGGGTCATGCGTGTTGAGAGTATCCTCACCACCCACCAATGCTGGCCATCTATCAATAGCTTCACCAAAATCACCATGACAGGCTGCACACCGTTCAGCGTAGACCTCTTCACCGTCTATGGCGTTCCCCATTCCAATTGGGGCGCCAAGCCCATCAGGACGGACATCAATGTCCCAGCCAGCCACCTCTTCAATGGTTGCTATCTTGCCAAGATTAAAAGGACGGTCGGATGCTTTGGAAGACCCAGAACAAAATAAAATTGCTACGCCGATAAATAAAGCAATTTTACCCGAGCCGAACATTGTCGACGCTCCCATCACCATTAACTAGCCATGTGGCGATCGCGTTGTTATGGTATATCGAGTTCACGCCGCGTTCTTTCTGCAGAGCCGCAACGGTAGGTTGCACGTAACCCGTTTCATCAATCGATCTAGATTGCAACATTAATTCCTCGCCATGCCATTTGAAGGGCACAGTGAAGCGTGTCAGGCACTTGCCAAGAACCGGGCCGTGGAGTTGCGCTGTCTTCCAGTTTCTTCCCCCATCTATCGATACGTCGACTCGTTTAATCCTACCGCGACCTGACCAAGCCAAACCACGAAGTTGATGCAAACCTTTTTTAGTGATTGGTTTTTCGGGACTTGGAGAGGTGATTACAGATTTGGCTTCCATTATCCAAGTAAACATACGTGCCTTGCCGTCTGCCATGAGGTCAGTGTATTTAGCTGTTTCTTCTCTTGCCATATAAGGCATATCACCAAATTCTAAGCGACGAATCCATTTTACCCACATATTGCCTTCCCACCCAGGAACAACCAGACGAGCCGGATAACCTTGCTCGGGACGTAAAGCCTCGCCATTCATTGCCCAAGCGATCATGCAGTCTTCCATGATCTTCTCAATCGGTATTGAGCGGTTCATCCCCGATGAGTCGCCCCCTTCTGCCATAACCCATAAAGCTTCAGGCTTCACTCCCACCTCACGCGCCAAGTCTTTCAATAATACACCGGTATATTGTACATTATGCACCATTCCGAAGGTGTACTGGCAGCCATTAAGCTGCGCCCCTCGCCACTCCATGCCGCCGTTCGCGGCACACTCTAAAAAGTAGAATCTGTTTGTCTGTGGAAATCGTTTTAAATCCTCTAGACTGAAGATCATTTCTCTATCTACTAAACCGTTTATCATCAGCCGATAATCGGTAGGTACGACTTCAGGAACGCCACCATGGTGACGCTCAAAACACAAACCATTAGGTGTTACAAAGCCCTCTAGTTCATGAAGTGGTGTAAAGTTGACTGAAGATTCAGTGCTAGCTGTTAGCCATTCAACATTGCGACGAATTACGTGTTCCTCATAAGGCGAGGGCACACCGTAGGGATTAGCATCTACACCATCACCAAGATACGGCGTCCACTCTGATACGTTGGGCGGCAGATTTTCGGGATTAGCTTCAGTGCTGATCGCTGCTTTGGCAAGCCCGAGTGAACCAAGGGCCGCGGCACCACCGATTAACGAGCGACGAGGAAGTGTTCCAACCTTAGTATTGTCATCACCCATTTTCGTCTCCCCATATATAATGCCGCCTCAATCAGCCAACGGTGATTTTCTTAGACTTAGTATATTCCTTGCCACCGTCCTCGATCCACAAAAAGTCGAAGGTTCCCGACTCGATTACTTTGAAAGGGAAAGTAAAAAATGGGTTTGCCGATACGGACGGCTTCAAATTTACTGACATAACTTCTGAGCCATTAAATGAAACCCGAAAGCTATGGATAATTTGCCGGGGCACCACGTTGCCGTCAACGTCTACGGCACGACCGCTATGCATCGGATGAGAGATCAGTGTTTTTATTTCAATGATTTCATTGACATCGGCTGTCTTCGGGACTTTGACGCGGGGTTTTACTTTCGCCATCAGTTTTCTCCTTATCCGCCGCAACCGCCAATGGTGACCTTTACGGTCGCTGAGGCGCTTCCATAACTACCATCACTAAAAGCAGCAATAACATGAACTTCCTGGGTTTTGGAAAGACGCATTCGAGTAGTTGCGTAGCAGGCGCCTGTGGCAGGCGAGAAATTAAAAGTTGCAACATCGGGCTCAGGATTGCCATCTGCCAAGATGTGAACCTCTTTTACATAATTTTCTTTTGTCATAGGGCTATCGATTTCAAATGCGACCTTGACAGCATTACCGTTCTCAGCAATCTCTGGAAGATCTAGCATGATAAGAGCATCATCACCTGTTGAGCCTCCAGTGATTTCTTTAATTCGCGCCGCAGCCTCGTCTGGGCCAGCCAGTGCAGTATTGGAACATACCGCACCGAAACTAGCGGCACCCAGCAAACACATTGCTTGGCGTCTGGATATTTGTTTCAGTTGGTATTGTTTCAACACTCAGATCCTCTTCTTACGCCAAAGATTATAGGGTTTATATTTTGCATGTATGTATTTAATTTTGAAAACGCTCAATTTTTGATTTCGAAACAATTAGCACTGAATTGTTAAATTCGAGACGAATACAGCATAACACATAAGCACGTGTAGATAATGCAAATTTTCTTATGTAAAAGCCACGAGCGTATAGTGCGGTAGTTTGTCACTCTAAAAAAGAGGATAACTCCCACCAAAACATTTCCGCACCGCTATATCCCAAAATACGGCCAACTTCCTCCCCTTTTTTAATTACAACGAATGTTGGCGTTCCGCTGATTGGTTCTTTAACAGATATCCAATCTGATGCGAGTCCGAAAAAATCTACTCGTTTAAGAGGCAGTTCTACCTGATATTGCGATTTTTTGTAAATACTCCCAATTTCTTTTTCCCAAGCCTGACAGACCGGACAATCTTCTGAAGTGAACATCACAAGTTGTAAGTCGCTCGCTAGACATTCATTTTGTTTTAGGTGAGATGAGCCTACAAATAGCATAATGATAAAGGCGAAATACTTTAGCTTTTCGGAAAACAAAGAGTTCATCTGTGCCTCAAATTATTTCAGCAAAATAACCTGACTGCTGTTTTTGATTTACCAATGGGAATGAGTTCGAACTGGTATTTGCCAAGTTGGCAATACTTACTCGGAGAATTCGACGAACCTTCGCGTTGGTTAGAGCATAGATCACACGCCTCGCATCTCGGTGTGTAGTTACAATTTGCGCTTTGCGGAGGACTGCTAGTTGTTGTGATACTTTATATTGTTTCATATTCAACATGTTACATAAAGTTCCAACGGAATGTTGCTGAAGCATTAATATTCGACAAATCTCTAACCTGACAGGGTGTGACAGTGCCTGAAACACCTCTAACACATTGTTAAGTGTCTCATCAGAATCATTTGGCGCTTCATTTTCCATAGCTAACTCGATATCAATTAACTGTCAGTTAACTGGCTAGATTGGCTAACCAGTCTCTGGTTTCAATTTTTTCATATTCAAAGAATTTTGCAAGTAGGGTTTGCTGGGGTAACACTTCATAGGTGTAAGCGATCTGATCGTACACATTAAAGCTGCTTCCACCCGCAAAAATTCATAAATTTAATAGCCCAAATGCATTGGATTGCGGATCATCACCTGCACCACCTGATCGGGGTCAATTTGAGTTGTAATCTCGGATTTTTGCAGTTGTGCGGATTACCCGGCCCGATATTCATATGCTTTGGCAAATTTTTTCTGGACAGACTTTCACTCACAAGTGATTAGACAACAACTTCCATTTTTTCCTTGACCCACTTGGTCTAATTTATAGGTTTTCGTGGACTTCAAACAAAATTTCTCTGTTTTGAAAAAATTAAACAAACGTGGTCTCAATAAAGAAAATTAAAGGAAGCTGTGTGGTACAAAGCAATGGCTTACCATCCTCAAAAGCGGCATTAAGCAATCTAACCTTATAAGGTTTAGGTGCCACAATTTTTCTAAAAACGAGAGCGTTTTTAGTTGTGGATTGATTTCTTGTTTTTGATTCACACATCCTTTTCGTCTACCAGCATCTAAACTAAGTCATAGCAGACATTGAATAAAAAACCTTATTTGTTAATTCAATTTAACCGGAAACTTTCCGCTAACTTTCGTGCCATTTAACTTCAAGAGAAATGCTCTTTTAAACACGAGAGAGCACATGTAAAAACCGCGTTAAACTTGTTTTAATCCGAGTAAAAGCATCCCAGAAAAAATTAAAACTGATCCGATATATCTTGTAACCAAAACCGTCGCAGTGTTCGCTACAAGATACATGACTACAGTTAGGAATGCCATTGCTAATAAATTCATTAATCCAAAAACAAACATAAGAAACATTAAAGGAAAACAGCTATATACGCAGATGCCTCCCCTATTTAAGCCGGCTCTAAAATCATCAGAAAAAGATCTCGTTTTTATTAAAGATCTCGTTTTTATTTGAGTGAATTTTGCGAGTTTGGACCGACTGAATAATGATACCAATTCGGGTTTAAACAGCTGTATGCTGCCAATTAATAGAAAAACTGCGGCTGAGACTGATGAATTGATTATTACCATCCAATTGTTCAAAAACTCGGAAGCTTGCAAACACCATTGGATTGCCACCGCAAAAAAACAAAACACGAGCCAAACACAAACGTAGCCAAAAAGAAAACCAATAATTGCGTTTACTTTATTAGGGCGCAGGACACTAGGTACCAACAAAGTTGGGACCATCATTGCCAAGACCATACTAAACCACATCGAGATAGAACCAGCGAAGTTTTCGAGTGTCCAGGAGAATCCAAAACCGCCGCACAAGGGAATAGATGAAATCATATTCGACATTGCATTTGTAGGTTGTTTGCTCAAAAACGTAAGAATATCCATACCTGGCCCAAATCGAGTAAGATCTACCCCAGGGGTTTACGCAGCAACTTGCAAAAAACTGTAAATCCAGCCGATTGCAATAACCGCAGTGATAGTCACTGAATTTTTCTTTTGATGAAGAAAATCACGAACTATTTCAAGTGAGCGGTAATTCATAATTTTTTTACCTATTTAATTAAGGTAGCGACATTGGCCTGTGCGGATGAAATTCATAGAGCTTGTCTTGGTCCTTTAATTCAACACAAATAATGAATTCAGTTATATATTGAGTTGCATTGACAAACCTTGGTTGCTTGATAAGGTCATGTGTTACTAATTTCTTGGTCGATATATTCTATAATTGAAAAATTGTTTCTTGATTAGTTTCAAGGATGGCAAAAATTCCATGGGAGGGGAAGGCCAGATGTCTCTTGCACCTGCAGATTATGATTTTGGAAACGCTTCAAACTATTCATTCGCCACAACGATTACTTGCGGCAATGAAGATGCGCGGAAAACTTTTGCTGAAGCCTTTGGGCATATGCTGAATTTTAACCATGAGCAGGCAATAGCTTGCTACATGAAGACTACCGAATTGGACTCAACCTGCGCGATGGCTTGGTGGGGTATTGCTTATTGTGTTTCCTCAAATTACAACTGGACTCCTGGCCTAGGATCGGGCTTTGATCCAATTCAACAAGCTATTTCCCTCAAGGCTGGATGTTCCGAATTAGAACAAGATCTTATCGATGCACTAGCCCAACGCCATTCTAAAGAAGCGCGTGACGCAGCTGACCCGTCAGTACTGAACATGGGTAACACTCCAGAACTCAATGCTGCGTTTGCGGCTGCTATGGCTCCTCTTTACGAAAAATACACAGGTAACTTGGATGTTGCCGCGATTTATGTAGAGGCCCTAATGAACCTCAAGGCATGGCAACTCTGGGATAAAAACACTGAAACTGGTGAAATCACTCCGGCAGATGACAATACATTAACTTGCGTTCAGGTTATGGAAGATGCCTTTGAGAACATCGATGGCGCAAGAGAGCATATTGCACTTTGCCACTTATATTGCCACTGTTTGGAGCTTTCCCCGTTTCCAGAAAGAGCCCTACCCGCAGCCGATGTGTTGCGAACCGCCATGCCCAGTATGGGTCACCTTGTGCACATGCCGTCTCATATAGATGCTTGGGTTGGACAATGGAAAGAGGCTGTAGAGTGTAACATCAATGCTGTAGAGGCGGATGATAAATATGTCGAACTTACGGGTAACGAATCACAGTTTTACAAATTTTACAGAATGCACAATCACCACTTTGTGGTTTGGTGTGCAATGTTTGAAGGTCAGTATGAAGTCGCTATGAAATATGCTCGAAAGGCGGCAGCTGCAAATCCCGCAGGTGACGAAAACTCAGGCGTGCAATTTATGCTTGCTGGAATCATACCAATGGGCGCAATTTTCCTTGAGTCTTATGTCGCCTTGCCATTTCACGTCATGATTAGGTTCGGTATGTGGGACGATATAATTTCTGAGCCAACTTTCTCTGATAAGGAAGTTTTCGCTTCAACTATCGTAACACAACACTATGCTCGGGGCGTAGCCTATGCGTCAAAGGGCATGGTCGCAGAGGCAGAAGCAGAACAGGCTCTCTTTTATGAGGCACTTAAAAACCCAGCGCTTGCCGGCCGTGTGCTGCACAACAACTTGATGTACCAAGACCCAAGCGATGGCCCGTGTATTCATTTGGTTAATGCTGCTGTTTTGGATGGTGAAATCGAGTACCGTAAACAGTTCCTAGCCAAGGCTAAAGGTGAATCTTTTGATTTTACTGCTGCTTTTGACCACCTGCGTAGGGGTGTCAATTTATCACTCAACCTTGCCTATAATGAGCCCTGGGGACAGATGCAACCCGTGCGCCACATTCTTGGTGCACTCCTTTTCGAACAAGGTGAGATCGAAGAGGCAGAATCTGTGTACCGTGCTGATATTAAACTTTGGAAAGACAACATGTGGGGTTTGTTGGGACTAAAACTTTGTCTTGAGGCACGTGGCGATGCACCTGAAGAACTTGCTGAGATCACTGCTCTGTTCAATGAACGCAGTTCTCGGGCCGATATCATGCCAGCAAAAACCTGTTTTTGCGCTCAAGACAGTGTTGCAGCTAGTTGTTGTTAATAGAATAGTTCCGATTTGGCGAAATAGGGGAGGACCGGATTATTCCGTCCTCCCTTGAGCTTAGGACGGTGCAGATTGTCAACTAAACTTGTATTTTAGTTAGCCTATGTTTGAATTCCGTTGTTTTTGATACTGATTTCACATTGCAGGTTTGCATTTATACTTAGGATGAATGTTGTTTATTGAAAAACACGAGGGTCCATGCATCAAACGTCATAATTTAATCCATTAAAGTGCGAACAAGATTTTGACAATGAGTGTAATTCATAAGAGAAAAAGAGGCGCTTCGGCGAGGTAGATCTCACTTATGCTTTCTCAAAAAAGCAAAAAGCTATAAAACTGTGACAATTCCCGATGGCGTTTTAAAACGAGCATCGCCGTTAAAGTCAGGAAGAATTCGTACTAATTAAGATAATTTGGGTAGTCAATTACCATATGGTTTCTGCTAGGCCTTTAACTTTCTGATCTCTTCCGCCAGAGCAGGCATAATTTCCTGAGAATTACCAACTATACCGAAGCGAGATGATTTAAAAATTTCTGCTTTTGGATCAGAATTGATCGAAACAATGGTCTTAGAATTGCCACAGCCTGCCATGTGGTGACTGGCACCAGAGATTCCAACCGCGAGGTATAGTTCAGGTGCCACTGTGCGTCCGGACAAACCGATCTGGTAAGAGCGAGGGCACCAGTCCAAATCACAGGCGGCGCGACTGGCGCCAACAGCTCCATCGACTAATTCTGCAATTTCATTAAGTGTTTTAAATCCCTCTGGTCCGCCTAAACCTACACCACCACCAATCACAATTTTTGCGTTCTCCATCTTTACTCCACCAGCTGCTTTCTCTTGTTCGCGGCTGACAACACGAGTGCGTATGGAGTTCACATCAAGAATTGAACTAAGTTTTTCGACCGCTCCCGAACGCTCTGTTGTTGGTGTCAGAGACTGTTGGCTTTTTGAACGAATAGTGGCTAACGCAGGTGACTTAGAAAAAGTGACGACTTCGCGAGCAAGGCCACCAAAGCAACTTCGTGTCATATGTGGTCGCCCGTTTAGGATATCAATTGACTCACACCCCGTAGCTACATCAACGTCAAGTCGGAAAGCTAACCTCGGGGCTAGATCGGTGCCCGACTCTGAATGTCCAATGAGTACAATAGTGGGCGCCACCTCAGCAACTATTTTGGCCAGATCGGGCAACCAAGCTTCAGCGTGGAAGTTGGCAAATATTTGGTTATCATTGATTAAAACTCGATCTGCCCCGTAGGCAATCAGAATCTCACCAATGGTTTCCAGGCCAGTGCCAAAAGCGACGGCGGTGACCGACCCGCCCATACTGTCAGTGAGTCGCCTTGCCAACGCTAACATCTCTAAACCCAGATCGATTGGCTGGTTGTCCTCTACCTCTACAACTACGAGAACACCATTATTATTGTCAGTCATTTTTATGATCCTATATCAAGTTGGCTTGGCGCATGTGCTGAGCAAGGGTGGCAGCTATTTCGGCTGGTGTATCACCAGCAATGAATTCACATTCTATATCGTTAACTGGGATATAGAGGCGCTCTAGCTCATAACGCATAGCTTTAGAGCTCACCTGAATTTCATCGAGGCCAATATCTTCTGGCATCCATTCCTTCACTGGTTTCTTAGCGGCGCGCATAGTCTCGCGCATAGATGCATGGCGGACTTTGCCTAACTCGTTGGAAATGGTTACCAGTGCTGGCAAATCTGCTTCAACTGTTTCAATGCCATCTTGAAGAACACGTTTAACTGTAACGACCCCTTCATTGGTCTGGACGTCACAAGCAAAAGTAATAGCCGGAATATCCAAGATTTCAGCAATCCCAAGCCCTACAACACCAGCATCCCCGTCGGCAGCTTGACGTCCAGTTAAAATTAAGTCCACGTCACCAATTGCGCGGATTGTCTCAGCTAGGTTGCGAGCAGTGACATACCCACCACTCCCATCAAACGTCGGTTCACTCAGCAAAACAGCATTATCGGCACCCAAAGCGAGTGCTCCTTTAATTGCCGCGCGAGCTCCTTTTGAAGCAATAGTCACAACGGTTATTTCTATGTCTGAGTTTTCACCCGCCCTATCACGTATTCTCAACGCAGCTTCAACGGCTTGTTCATCGAATGGACTAAGGACAGGTGACAAACCAGACACTGGGATTAACACCTTTGCTTCCTCGTCAATGCGAAATTGAGCAGCTGGGATCTCAGGATTCTGAATCTGTTTAACACACACCACAATCTTCATAAAAAGATCATCCTTTCTCGACAATGATATTTTCAGGCACGATACCGTCAAAGTGCTTGCGCTGAAAGTTCCAATCCATAGTCGGTTGAACTCTGCCTTTTTCGTCAGTTCCCCGTGCCATTATCTTGTATTGTCCTGGTTCGGCAACATCCCACGTATAGTGGAAACGCCGCCATAGCCAACGGTCATTCGACTCCTCTATGATTGCATCGTTCCAGCTTTCACCACCATCAGTGCTGATTTCAACACGAACAACGGCACCCTCGCCACTCCAAGTACGGCCAGTTATAGCGTGCGAACCACACTTTATTGGGCCATCTTCGTCTCGAGGTGACGTAATTAACGCTTTTACCCCGAGAACCTTCATAGGCTTTTTATTGGGATCATCCGGTGACTTACCGCTCACAAAATAATGGGTTTGATAATAGAAATCTGGCGTGTGATCGAGTATTTCTATCCTATCAATCCATTTCACCCACCAATTTCCTGCCCAACCCGGCACAACTAATCGCAATGGCGCACCGTGCACATGTGTCAAGTACTCACCATTGTGAGCCCATGCCAGGATTGTATCTTCGTGAAGAGCTTTCTCTATCGGCATCGCCTTTGCATAATTTATAACGCCGGGGTCAACCACATCGAAGTCAGTGCGACCGGCTGACATGTATTGTGTTACTGGGTCAGGTCTGCCTTCATCCCAGCCATGAAGGGCGACAGAAACCGCACCCTCTTGGATGCCAGCGAGTTCAAGTAAAGTCTTAAACGGTACACCAGTCCATTCACCGCCACTGACTAGACCCGTTGTGGGAATAGACTCGAGGATATTCTCGATCTTCATCGACTCTTCGTCGTCTCCAGATTGGCGCCAGCCACCCTCTTCAGCTTGAACAACGCGCAACGATGGCTTCCGAGTGTTTTTTCCCTCTTCGATGTAGTCCCAAAATTCACCGTCATTTCCTGCACATTCGGTCACTGCACGCACAGTGCGACCTGGAAATTTTCGGATGTCTTCAAGGGTATACTCGATTGGATTGTTAACCATTCCACCGATTGAAAAAGAGAAGTCATCTGGGTGAACCGGATCAGGCATATTAAGTTGAGCTATCACGTAATAAGCGTCAGTTGGTGTCAACACTCCCTCAAGATCAAGTACTGGAGAGCGTGCGAATATAGTCCGCCCTTCTGCATCTTTGCTTGGCATTACACGGGCCCGTTTACGATCGGGCCAACCCATTACCCATTCACCTTCAAGTTCCATCTCTTCTGACATAGTTAACACTCCCGCATTATTATATTTCTAGTAAAGTTTTTTGGAGAAGTTTTCCGCGTTTCAAAGGCCTTTGAGTGCCATGGTGTAAGTTGTTGCGGTGCCATCAACACATAAATCACCAACACTGTCGGTGATAGTAGTTGTCAGCTTGCAAATGGGCTTGTCATCTCTTACTGATTCAATTTCAACGCGAGCAGTCAACTTTTCTCCAATACCTACAGCTTTTATGAATTTTAGTTCAGTGGATAAAAACACCGTTCCAGGTCCGGGCAAGTCTTCAGCGACACAGGCGTTAAGAAGACCGGTTGTTACACCACCTTGTACTATAAGCTTGCCAAACGGGGTTTTTTTCGCAAGTTCCTCATCATAGTGAACTGGATTTTTGTCACCGGTCATATCGGTAAATGCTTGGATATCCTCCAACCTAGTGGTACGAAAACGTTCACTAACTTGCCCGATTTTTGGTTTGCCGTTTACAACGCCCTCCCAGCCATTTTTTCTTTCTGCGACAGACATACGAGGCTTTCGTTATTTTAATAAGTTTCACATAGGCCAAAACGGGTGAGCACGTTCTACCCCAAAATCATCAGCTGTGACGGTACAGACCAAACGGTACAATACAAGTGTCAAAAACGTCGCAGAATGCACTCTTTAATTAGCTCACATCATAACGCTTTCGTATTGTACAGACCAAACGGTACAATACAAGTGATAATTACTTTTTGCATTTATAATTTCAATCACCCGTTTGGGAGGGCAAAACACTATATCGACCTGCTATTTTGGGAGGTTAGTTCGAAACAGCTTGACGCTTTAGTAACCTAGAATTATCTATTTTTTATAAACTTTATTCGGGCTTGATAACGATGGATAAGCAGTAAGCAATCCACGAGAAATTTTTAATCCTAACGAAAAAACAGCTCCTATTAGTTAGTTGCAGGGAACTCTTGCTCGCTATCCAACAGCTAAGCTTAGCGCGTTGTAATCTCGGACCTAAAAAGTGACATTGACCTATCAATTTTTGGCGAATTCATAATTGGGATATGCTCATTCGGGGTGCTGGTCAAATCAAGAAATCCAAACCATATTGAAATTTAGGACACTGGCCAACATTCTAACTTTAATAATGTATTAGATGAGCGCTACTTATATGTAGTCGACAGGTGAAGTAGGTAAATATCCATGCAATTCATAAAAAACCGGAGCGGATAGCCAAAAGGTAAATTTGTCTGGCAGTACAGTTGTAATCTGGCAAATATTGGTAGGCTCAGGTGCTAAAATGGTTGGATTACTAGTTCACGAAATGAGACAATTCGAAGCAAATTCATAATTGCACGTTTACGCGTTGTAGGAAGTCGAGGTAATACTATCTGGTTGGGAATACATCAAAGTCGTTATAGGCGCGGTGATAAGTATTACGTTTGGAGGACATGGGTGCAACCGACTTACCAACTTAGTATTAATCGATGGATAACAAAAAATTGAAACAAACAGTACAGGCAAAGAAGATAACTAAAGTGGCAGCCTCGTTGTTTGCAAAAAAAGGCTACAATGGAGTAGGCGTCGCTGAAATTGGGGCGGCTTCGGGGTTTGGTCGTGGAACGCTCTACCATCACATAGAAAGCAAAGAAGACCTTCTTCACGAAATTGCTTCACAGTACATTTCAGATCTTGTTCAGTCTGGCCATAGGATAGCAAAGGAATACCCAGACCCTATCCAGCGTTTAAAAGCGTTGAGCCGACACTTGATGGCTGTCATTAGTGGTAGTTTAGCAGAGATAATTGTCTGTTTCCGCGAAGTACAGTCTTTGACCGGCTCAAGACACCATGACGTAATGTGCATGCATGCAGAATACCAACAAATCTGGTCTGAAACAATAGAGGAAGGTGTCCAGCAAGATGTGTTTAGACCAGTCGATAAAATCGCTGTGAAAGGCCTTTTAGGGATGTATTTTTATTCTTGCCTGTGGCTAAACCCTGACGGCCTTCAATCCCCCGGAGATATTGGAGATGTGTTTAGTGATCTTGTCATCCGTTCTCTCTCTCGAGGACCGAATGAATGACGAAACTTTACTGAGTATTCAAAGGTCCACACGCTTGAAATAAACGATTCCCAAAAGGTGCATCACCACCTTCGTCGCCTAGCAACATCAATATTATGTTAGAGCCCAGATTATTAGTGGTGAGTGGGGCAGATAAATTAACTTTCTGGTTAATTTTTCACCATAATTTACTTTTAAACTTAAGAGCTTGACGGGTTGGTCGCGTTATCAACGGTGTAAAAATTGGATGTCCTCATTTTGGAAACGATGTAATGTTTTCTTCTCAAGTTTTTGTAATTATTCTTGAATTAGCAGGTATATCGCCTAGGGTGATGAGACCAACATCAACTAAGCCAAGGTTTGCGCAATAAATTATCACGGTGACAATGGTAGGACTGTGTCCATCGAGGTTTATTTTCGGCGAGTAATCAGGCTTTTCAGTCCCCGTGTCGGCGTAGACAAATTTTTTTAAAAACTTGCTTTATTGCCGTGTTGATTGCCTCCTTGGAGAAAGCAGAGCTAGCCGAAAATCTTTAATAAATTTTTTACACATTTGGTAAAGACTGTTTGGAGTACTTTAATTTGGTATATATCAGATAAATTATTGCACGATGCAACGAGTTAACATCTCCATTAATCAGTCAGTTGCCTGTTTTTGGAATGCCAATTTTTTCATGGGATTTATTGAATGCCCAAAGTCACTATTCAAAATCACGACATATCATACAGTTTCAATGGTGTTCTTGGAGATATCAACAGTCCGAAAATTGTCCTAATTCATGGCGCGGGTGGACAGGAAATTGATTGGCCGATGGCATGGCGCTGTATCAACGATCAAACTAGATCAGCTGGATTAACGCCAAGCAACCACGGTGTGATCAGGCTTTTTAATGCTGGGTTGGACGAATATTCAGTTTACGCTGTTGATTTACCTGGGCATGGAAAATCGGAAGGCAAAAGTAAATCCAGTATAGATGAATATTCTAGAGATATCATGGATTTTTTGGATGCCATGGACCTCGAAAACACATGCTTAGTAGGACATTCTATGGGTGCCGCGGTCGCATTAAACGCTTCACTAAGTCACCATCGACGTATTTGTTCGGTTGTAGCGATAGGTGGTGCGAGTAAGATGATTGTTAACAACGCTATACTTGAAGGTTTACAAAACACTTTTGAAGCGACTGTCGACAGTATCGTTAGATATTCATGGCATAAAAAAACTGGGGCTGTCGCAGGAAGTCAGCAAATGGCAGCATTTTTTAGGGAAAAAGCCAAGCAGAGGATATTAGATGCGGGTTCAAAAACTGTACACGGGGATTTTCTTGCGTGTAGTAGATTTGATCTGACTGAACGTGTAGGAGAAATTGCGGTTCCTGTGCTCGTCATAGCCTCTGATTGTGATCGCATGGTGCCTTTGAATGTGAGCTGGGAAATGGCTGAAATTTTGAGATATTCTTATTTTGTTTCTTTAGAGAATTGTGGTCATTTTCAGCATATTGAACAAACTGGCAAAGTTGCTGCAGAGTTAGTGAATTTTTTGTCTAAGATTCGACGGGCTTAAAGCTGAAAGTCCTAGGTTTTGAAACAAAGTAGTGGCGTGGCAGAAACAGTTAACCCGCAAAAACTGCCTTGAATTTTGTCTGAATGTCGTGTCATCGTTCAAGGGTCATGAATTCTAACAACCAGAAGAGTTAAATTAAATTTCGGGGGAGTGGAAAGATGAAGACGCGAGCTGCAGTTGCCGTTGAGGCAGGTAAGCCACTGGAAATCATGGAGGTCGATCTTGACGGCCCTCGCGCTGGCGAGGTAATGGTGGAAATCATGGCGACAGGTATTTGCCATACGGATGAGTTTACCCTGTCCGGCGCTGATCCAGAGGGATTGTTTCCAGCTATTCTCGGGCATGAGGGTGCAGGCGTTGTGCGCGAAGTTGGCGCGGGTGTGACCAGTGTAGAAATTGGTGATCACGTGATCCCTCTCTACACCCCGGAGTGCCGCGAATGCGACTACTGTTTACATCCAAAAACAAATCTTTGTCAGGCAATTCGTACCACGCAGGGGCAAGGCGTGATGCCAGATGGCACAAGCCGTTTTTCCATCAATGGCAAACCGGTTCTTCACTACATGGGCACGTCGACGTTTTCAAATTTTACCGTGCTGCCGGAAATTGCGCTAGCAAAGGTTGATAAAAAGGCGCCCTTTGACAAGATCTGCTATATCGGCTGTGGCGTTACCACTGGCATTGGGGCTGTGGTCAATACCGCCAAAGCAGAGCTTGGATGTAATGCAGTGGTGTTTGGTCTTGGCGGCATTGGACTAAATGTTATTCAGGGTCTTCGCATGATCGGAGCCAATATGATTGTGGGTGTTGACCTCAATAATAGCAAAAAGGAATGGGGTGAAAAATTTGGAATGACGCATTTCGTCAATCCAAATGAAATAGAAAGTGATCTCGTTGGCCATCTTGTTGAGTTAACTGGCGGTGGCGCTGACTACTCCTTTGAGTGTATTGGTAACACCTCTGTTATGCGACAGGCGCTGGAATGTGCGCATAAAGGATGGGGAGAATCGATCATCATCGGTGTAGCTGGGGCTGGGCAGGAAATCTCAACCCGCCCCTTCCAACTGGTGACAGGCCGCAGTTGGCGTGGCACAGCATTTGGTGGTGCACGTGGCCGAACAGATGTTCCAAAAATTGTCGATTGGTATATGCAGGGTAAAATTGATATCGATCCGATGATCACGCACACTCTAAAGCTTGAGGATATTAACAAAGGGTTTGATCTAATGCATGCCGGTGAGTCAATTCGGTCAGTTGTTGTTTTTTGATGGAAATGGTCTCAAAAGCCTTGTCCCATGGCGGAGTTCAGGGTGTTTACCGGCACCAGGCGCAAACCACAGGGTGCGAGATGACATTTGCCGTTTTCATGCCGCCAGGGGGCGAGGGGCCCGTGCCACTTCTATGGTATTTGTCGGGCCTTACCTGTAGTCATACCAATGTTATGGAAAAGGGGGAATACAGACGTATAGCTGCCGAGCTCGGCATTGCTATTATCTGTCCTGACACAAGCCCGCGTGGTGAAGACGTGCCAGATGAAGTTGATAACTGGCAATTTGGATCAGGTGCAGGCTTCTATGTTGATGCAACTGTAGTTCCTTATGCCAGACATTATCAAATGTACTCGTATATTTTAAACGAACTTTCAGAACTAGTCGCTGAAAATTTTGCCGTTGATATGTCACGTCAAGGTATTTTTGGGCACTCGATGGGGGGGCACGGAGCGCTAATTATGGCGCTTAGGAATCCGGAAAGATTTAAAAGTTGTTCTGCTTTTGCTCCGATTGTCAATCCGATGACAGCGGATTGGTCGACAACAGCTTTTGGCAAATATCTTGGGGATGACGTAGCTCAGTGGCGCGCTTACGATGCTGTTGCCCTGATTGAGGATGGGCATGAAGTTTCTGATCTTCTCGTTGACCAGGGTGATGCTGACAGCTTTCTTGAGAATGGTCTGCGTCCATGGCTGCTCGAGGAAGCGTGCCGTAACGCCAATATCAATCTTACCTTGCGGATGCAGGCAGGTTATGATCATTCCTATTTTTTTATTTCGACATTCATGGATGATCATCTGCGCTGGCACGCTGCGCGTCTTTAGGTTTTGGCACAAATCTGTGAAATTGGATGAAAATGAGTAATAGTGACCTTTTTCAGCCGCTCGGTGGTAATGAGATGCCCCGTTTTGCTGGCCCCGGAACAATGATGAGATTGCCTGCAGCACTGGATGCCGTGGGACTTGACGCGTGTTTTATTGGCATCCCGCTGGATGTTGGTACGTCAAACCGGCCTGGCACCCGCTTCGGACCAAAGCAAATCCGTGCTGAGTCTGTGATGTTACGTCCCTACCATATGTGGACGCGGGCCGCACCTTTTGAGTCGTTGCGCATTGCCGATATTGGCGATGTGCCCATTAACACCTTTGATCTTAAGGATGCCGTAAGGCGCATCGAGGCGTTTTATGACAACGTCCTCACCCATCAAGTCATACCCATAACCCTTGGCGGTGATCACACTCTAACTCTACCGGTGTTGCGTTCAATCGCGAAGAAACACGGGCCTGTCGGTCTCGTCCACATTGACGCCCATGCCGACATCAATGATCGCATGTTTGGCGAGTCCATTGCCCATGGCACTCCGTTCCGCAGGGCGCTTGAAGAAGGTCTGATCGACCCAAATCACACATTTCAGATTGGCCTTCGCGGAACCGGGTACACTGCTGAAGATTTTGACTGGGCGCGTAAGAAGGGTTTTGAGGTCACACAGGCAGAAGAATTGTGGCACAAATCGGCAACGCCTCTCATTGACAGTATCCGTCCAAAAATGGGAAATTTTCCCGTCTATTTAACATTTGATATTGATTCACTAGACCCCGCTTACGCTCCGGGCACCGGCACGCCAGAGATAGGCGGCCTCACATCTATACAAGCAATCGAGCTTATTCGTGGTTGCAGGGGCATGAACTTGGTTGGCTGTGACCTTGTCGAAGTGTCACCACCTTATGATTTGCAGGGCAATACTGCGCTTCTTGCGGCCAATTTGATTTTTGAGATGCTATGTGTGCTGCCTGGGGTCTCTTTTAGGATGGATGATTAGCGGCCGCTGCCCGGAAAGAAAGTCATGGTACCAGCATTTCCCAAAGCCGAATATGATAACAGGCTAGATCGTGTGAGAGCTGAAATGGCGGCGCGCCAGATTGAAGTGCTGATTTTAGGCAACCCAGCAAATATTAATTGGTTGACTGGTTATGATGCGTGGTCGTTTTACACACCGCAGGTCATGCTTGTCGATTTGCAGGACGGGCCATTCTGGATTGGCCGCCAAATGGACGCCGGATCGGCGAAATTAACCACCTACTTGAGCGACACACAGATCATCGCTTACCCCGAAGCATTGGTGCAGCGTCCTGACACACATCCGATGGAGTACTTGGCAGACTGGATGGTGGCCAATGGGCTAGCCTTGGCGCGGATAGGTTATGAGGATGATGTTTATTTTCTCACACCGCGTGCAGTCAGAGCGCTGCAGGCTAGTTTGCCGAATGCCACTTGGACTGGAGCTGATTTGCTGGTGAATTGGTTGCGGTTCGTCAAAAGTGAGGCTGAGATTGCAGTGATGGGGCAGGCGGCTCGTATTGCAGAAATTGCGATGCAGACAGCATGGGATGGCACACAAATTGGTGTTCGACAATGCGATCTAATGGCTGATATCACCGCCACGATGATCAGAGGGACACCAGAATTTGGTGGGGACATGCCCGCCTTGCACCCCCTGATATTGGCGGGTGAAGCGGCGACAGCGGCGCACCCAATGTGGAACGATGCACCACTTGAGGCAGGGCAAACCGTGGCGTTTGAGTTGGGTGGGTGCAGAAAACGCTACAATGTCGGGCTGGCCAGAACGGCGCACCTCGGCAACCCATCGGACAGGCTGATGCGGACATCAGACGCAGTTCAAGAGGGAATGATGGCAGTGATGGAGGCGCTGAAACCTGGTGCTATTGCGGGTGACGTTCATCAGGCATGGCAGAGAGTGCTTGATCGCCACGGTCTCGAGAAAAAAAGCCGGATTGGCTATTCAATAGGCAACGCCTACGCACCTGATTGGGGCGAGCATACATTGTCTTTACGGCCTGAGGACCAGACAATTGTGCGTCAAAACGCGGTTGTCCACGTGATTTTGGGGATGTGGATGGATGATTGGGGAATGGAACTAAGCGAGACTCTGCACATAACAGACACGGGCTGTGTCCGGCTGTGTGACTTTCCACAGCATGTTCATGTGATCTGAGCGATGTACACGCGACTTGAGAGAACAATCGACCTTTTGGCTGATCTTGTGGCCTATCCTACAGTGAGTGGCGAGCCGAATGGTGCGATCATCAGTTACATAAAAACCTATTTGGAGTTGCATGGTATCGATGTGTTGCTGGATATAACGGATGATGGTCAGCAAATGAACCTGTTTGCTACGATTGGCCCTGCTGTTGACGGTGGCATCATCTTGTCAGGCCACACAGACGTCGTGCCGGCCTCTTCGGAGGGGTGGCAAAGTGACCCTTTTGTTCTCAGGCGTAATCAAGGAAAACTTTATGGGCGCGGTGCCGTGGATATGAAGGGGTTCATTGCCATTGCGCTGGCAATGGTGCCGGAATTTGTTGCTGCGCGAAAAAGGTTGAAGATACCCGTCCATCTAGCCTTCACCTTTGATGAAGAGGTCGGTTGTTTTGGATCAGCGCGGATGCCAGATTTTTTAGCTCGCAATGGGATCTCTGCAGAAATTGCGATAATTGGCGAACCGACGGAGATGCGCCCCTTCATTGGGCACAAGGGAGGCATGGAGTTGTCAGCAGAGATTACTGGAACGTCTGGGCATGCATCAAAACCTGCTGGCGAGGTCAATGCCATTTTCTATGCAGCACGGTTGATCGGTTTTATTAATCAGAAGGCACAGGATCTTGCTAGAAAACCAGATTTAAACTCACCTTTTGATCCCCCATATACTAGTATTTCTGTAGGTCTGGTCAATGGTGGCGAAGCGCGGAATGTGATTCCAGCATTTTGCCAGTTTGATTGGGAGATCCGACCACTTCCAGACGTCGATCCACATCTGATCCTAGGGGATGTCCGCGCTTTTGCCGACGGTGTCCTGCTACCGGAGATGAGAGCCCTATCATCCGAGGCGAATATTGTGCTGAAGATTGTATCAGATGTCCCTGGAATGGAGGCTCGTCCGACATCGCCGGCGGCCGAATTGGTCGCTCGCTTGTGGACCAATGAAAAGCCCAGTGTTGTCTCATTTGGAACTGATGGTGCTTATTTCCAGAAAGCTGGGGTAGAGACAATTGTATTCGGCCCGGGGGGGATGGCGCAAATGCATCAACCTAACGAACACATAGAAGAAGCATCAATAGAACAGGGATTGCAATTTCTTGACCGTGTCCTCGACCACCTTGATTCGGCCAAGTGACCTATCGGCATCAACTCCAATTGAAGTGACCCTACTAATATGACAAGTAGACATATCTTTATTGCACTTCTGGTGCCTCTAACATGGGGTTTTGGCTTTGCCTTGGCAAAGGCTGGGTTGGACCATTTTTCGCCTCTGTTGCTAATGGGTATGCGTTTTCTTATTGCGGCGCTGGTGTTGGTATGGTTTGTCCCGGTGCCTCGCGGCTTTCTGAAAAAGATTTGCGGCATCTCATTCATCGCGGCGACATTACAATATGGCCTGACATTTTCCGGGCTTGCACGGATGGAAGCTACTCCAGCTGTTCTGTTGGTGCAGGCAGAGGTGATTTTTGGCGTGATTTTTGCGGCATTTCTGTTAGGTGAAAAACCATCAAATAAGCAAATTGTGGGCATTGCCATCTCCTGTCTTGGCATGTTGACGATAGTTGGCGCACCCTCACTTCAAGGTCAGTTTTTTGGTGTGGTTCTGATTCTCGCTGGCACGTTGGCGTTCGCGCTTGGACAAGTGTTGATCCGACAAATGAAAGGCGCAATTACAGGATTTCAGCTGACAGCATGGATGGGCGTTATGGCTGGCCCGCAGATGATTTTTGCCGCGACGCTTTTTGAGGGTGACCTCGTGATGCAAATTCTGACAGCGCCAATGGTGGCGTGGGGGACTGTACTGTATTTGGGTCTGATTATGACAGTTGTTGGTTATTCTGCCTGGTACTTTATTCTGGCCAGGTATCCGGTTCCAATGGTAATGCCTGTTTTGCTGCTATTACCTGTGGCCACTATCCTAGGGGCGGTCACTTTTTTGGGTGAGCGCCCGGATATAGTTGTCTTGCTTGGTGGTGCCGTAGTCATTTTCGGGGTCGGCACCGTAATCATTGACCCGTCGGCCTATATCAGACGGCATAGGTCATAGCTGCTCAGCCGTTAAAAGCCTGAATGCCTGTGATAGCACGCCCCAGTATCAGCGCATGAACATCATGGGTGCCTTCATAGGTATTAACAGTCTCAAGATTCACTAGGTGACGCATGACATGATATTCCTCGGCAATACCGTTACCGCCATGCATGTCGCGCGACATGCGCGCGATGTTTAACGCTTTGCCGCAGCTATTGCGCTTGATTGTAGAAATATTCTCTGGTGCGCAATTGCTATCATCAAGTAGGCGGCCGACACGAAGACATGCCTGTAAACCTAGGCTTATCTCGCTATGCATGTCTGCAAGCTTTAGTTGGATGAGTTGGTTGGCCGCAAGTGGCCTGTCGAATTGTTTCCGATCGAGTGTGTATTGCCTTGCAGCATCATAGCAGAACTCCGCAGCGCCAAGGGTACCCCAAGCAATGCCATATCGGGCCTTGTTAAGACATGAAAAGGGCCCTTTCAGTCCAGATATCTCGGGAAAGATGTTGTCATCGCTCACAAAGGCGTTGTCCATCTGTATGGACCCAGTGATTGAAGCGCGCAACGACAGCTTACCCTCTATGATGGGCGTTGTCAGCCCTGGTCCGGCTGTCTTCCGATCAATAATAAAGCCGCGGATAATACCATCCAGTTTTGCCCATACGATGGCAATATCGGCAACCGGTGCGTTGGAGATCCACATCTTCGACCCACTGAGGTGATAGCCACCATCCACTTTGACAGCCTTAGTTGTCATTCCACCCGGGTCCGAACCGTGGTCGGGTTCGCTAAGGCCAAAGCAGCCAATCATTTTGGCTGCAGCTAATTCTGGCAAATATTTTATCTTCTGGTCTTCAGTGCCAAAGCTATGGATGGGGTGCATTACCAATGATGACTGGACTGACATGGCGGACCGATATCCTGAGTCAATGGCTTCTAATTCACGTGCCGCCAACCCATAAGCTACATGACTGACGCCAGCACCACCATATTTCTCAGGGATCGTCGGTCCCAACAGGCCAAGTTCTCCCAGTTGCTGCATCACCACGGGGTCGAACCTCTCCTCCCTGTAGTCATCGACCACGCGCGGCAAAAGGACGTCGCGTGAAAATTGGTGGGCAGTGTCACGGACCATGCGTTCTTCATCAGAAAGTTGCTGGTCGAGCAAGAACGGATCTTTCCAGTCAAAAACGGGCTTGGACATACGTGCTCCTCTCAAAAACGCCGTAAAGATATAGGAATTTCCCTTGACTGAAAAGATTGAGTAATGCGGCAAAATCTCGCTGTGATCTCTCCTTTCTTGAAAGAGTTTTAACTTTAGCGAAAGAGACTTTTGACCGGATGGACAGGTTGTGTTCTCTCGCTTCACACTTTATCAAGTGATAGCTTTCCAAAAGCGTTGTGTTTTTTAATTTGGCGGTCTTTGAAAGGGCAAACAATTGGTGAAAGACATCATTATCGCGCCATCGATTCTAGCTTCCAATTTTGGAAAATTGGCAACTGAAATCACCGCAGTTGATAAGGCCGGCGCAGACTGGATCCATCTCGATATTATGGATGGACACTTTGTCCCGAATCTATCCTTTGGCCCTCCAGTTATCAAAGTAGTGCGTGGCGCCTCGGCCAAGGTTTTTGACGTGCATTTGATGGTGTCAAATCCTGACAGACACCTCGAATCCTATGCTGAGGCTGGCGCTGATTTCATCACTGTGCATGCTGAGGCATGTCTGCAACTCGAGAGGACAGTGTCACGGATACGTGAGCTTGGGTGCAGGGCGGGTGTCGCCTTGAAACCGGACACAGCCCCAGATTGTTTAGCCTTTATTCTTGACCGGATTGATCTTGTCCTCGTAATGACGGTTAATCCAGGTTTTGGCGGTCAGTCCTTTATCAGCGCGATGGTGGGCAAGATAGCAATTGTAAAAGAGATGATTGGCGAGCGGGATATTCTCATTCAGGTTGATGGAGGCATCAATGTCGAAACTGCTGGCGTAGTCGCAGCTGCTGGTGCCAATGCGCTTGTAGCCGGAACGGCTATTTTCAGTGGTAAAGATGCCTCTGCCTACGCCGAAAATATAACAGCTATTCGTCAGGCAGTGGTATCATCTGGTATTAAAGGGCAATAAAATCATGGGATTGTTGGTTGACGGAAAGTGGTCATCTCAATGGTATGACACCAAGAAGAGTGGTGGTCATTTTATACGCGATACGGCCCGATATCGGAACTGGGTGACCATTGATGGTTCCCCCGGCCCTAGCGGCAAAGGTGGGTTTGAGGCTGAAACAGGACGATATCATCTGTATGTATCTTTTGCTTGTCCGTGGGCGCACCGCACGCTAATTTTCCGCCATTTGAAGGGGCTCGTAAAGCATATATCAGTTTCGGTTGTGCATCCGCTGATGCTGGATCAGGGGTGGACCTTTGAAACGGATTTTGACGGTGCAACTGGTGACGATGTGCTAAACAAGGCTAAACTGTATGAGGTATATCTGCAAAGTGACCCAAAATCGACCGGTAGAGTTACGGTGCCTGTTCTCTGGGACCGGCATACTCAAAGTATCGTTTCCAACGAATCATCCGAAATCATCCGCATGTTTAATAGCGCATTTAATCATGTTACAGGAAATGATCTCGATTTCTGGCCTGGGCCACTGCGAGATGAAATCGAGGTGATTAATGAGGATGTCTACAGGAATGTTAACAACGGTGTTTACCGGTCAGGTTTTGCAACGCGGTTAGAAGCTTATGAGCAGGCAGTCCAAGGGTTGTTTGCCTCGCTGGACAGGCTTGAATTGCGTTTGACAGAAAACCGCTATCTTTTAGGGAACATCCTTACAGAAGCTGATTGGCGTCTTTTCACTACGCTAATCCGCTTTGACGCTGTCTATGTTGGCCACTTCAAATGTAACATCCGCCGCATTGCTGATTATCCTGCGCTCTCAGCCTATATGCGAGAGCTTTACCAAATGCCAGGCATCGCCGATACAGTGAACATGCATCATATTAAATATCATTATTATGCGAGTCATCTGAACATCAATCCAACCGGTATTGTACCAGTTGGGCCAAAACAGGAATTTGGCGCGGCGCACGGGCGCCATCATCTCTCGAGGACCTGCAACTAACTTTTTGCAAAACGCTCTATTTCATCTTTGATAATGTCGGTGATTAGTTTGCAATCCTCGGTGGTGAAAGTTAGGGGTACCCGCATGTCTAGGGTTTTTTCTAGCACGCGCAAAGTGGTTGGCAAAATTGGAAGATCGTCGATGTATTTCCAGCTGTCATAACGGCTGGTAAAAGCTTTTGGCTGATCGTCGCCAAACCATTTAAGCTCTACTCCGCGGGCAGAGCAGGAGTCGACAAATGCGGAAATTTTCTCTTTTGGCAGAACGTCGGCGCGAAACTGGATTGAGGAACCTACATAGAATTCTTCCTGTTTTCTTGTGGGGATGATGATTCCTTCCATGGTGGCTAAACGTGCGTGCAATGTGTCATACAAGCTGTTCCAACGGTAAACGTTTTCTTCCAGAACTGGCAGTTGTGCTCGTAGCATCGCTGCGCGCATCTGATCCATCCTGCCGGAGTAATTGGGTGAATGAAGACGAACTTTCTGAAAGACCTCTTCAACTGGAATGGCGCCGTGTCGTCCATACAACATGTATGAACCCGATGAAATAACTGCACGCGCGGCAATTTCTGCGTCGTTTGTAGTTAGAAACCCGCCTTCGCCCGAATTCATATGTTTGTACGTCTGAGTTGAGAACGCGGCAACCATGCCAAAATTACCCGAGCGGACACCCCGCCATTTGGCACCCATGGTGTGTGCGCAATCTTCGATGAGGCAGATGCCGTAAGTGGTGCAGATCTCGACCACCTTGTCCATATCTGCGATATGGCCCCGCATGTGCGAAAGCAAAAGGAATTTGGAGCCACTCGTTGCCGCTTTTGCTTCTAGATCCTCGAGATCAATATGGTAGTTCTCGTCAATATCTACTAGAATGGGAATTGCCCCTACATTGTGAATTGCTCCAGGAACAGGTGCCAATGTATAAGCATTTGCGAGAATTTTATCTCCTGGCTTGGCCCCGCAGACTCGCAAGGCCAGCTGGATAGCATACCCGCCAGAGGTGCAGGCAAGGCAATAATTTGTACCTTGCCATTTTGCATATTCCATTTCCAAGCAACTTGCCTCGCTTTCCTCATTGGCGGTGAGGTTATAACGGTGCAGCCGGCCACTTTTCATGATTTCGACAGCCCGCTCAATCCCTGCCTCCGGAATGGCCTCTTGCTGAGTAAAGGGTTTTGAGAAATTTGCCTGGGTCATTTATAGCCTCCATTCCAACTGATGTGAGCTCCATGTTGGATGTGCAGTTTTGCAATTCTAAAGGTGGTAATATTTTGCCGGCTAGGAGCCATTCGCATAGGAATTATTTCTGCCTTTGGTTAGAAACACCTAGATGTTTCTCGCCCCTCGCCTGAGCAAGCTTGATCTGTTTCTGACGCTCGGTAAAGCGTTTCGTTTGGGCGGGATCCTGAATTGACTTGCAAAGATGGCAACTTATTCCATCTACAAAATCCAAATGTCTCATTTCCGTCTGTGATAATGGCATGCGGCAGGCATGGCACATCCCGTAGCTGCCCGGCTGTAGATTTTGGTCAAGCGCGACACGGCCATCGAAAACGAAACATTCTCCGTGCCACTTGCTGGCGTGGCTTGGCGTATCTTCTAAATACTTCAGGATGCCTCCCTTAAGATGAAAAACGTCATCAAATCCTAAATTCTGCATTAAAGCGGTAGCCTTTTCACAGCGAATTCCACCCGTACAATACATCGCCAGTTTCTGTGGCCTTTTGCCGTCATCCTGTTTTGCAAGCGCTTCTGCCCAAGAAGGGAAATCGCGAAAATTTGTGGTCTTTGGATCAACTGCGCCTTCGAACATTCCAATAGCGGTTTCGTAGGTGTTTCGGGTGTCGATCACCATTACGTCAGTGTCGGCAATTAAACTGTTCCACTGACTGGCATCAACATATGTTCCGGTCTTTCTCGCTGGGTTAATATCAGGAACACCCATTGTAACAATTTCGTTTTTAAGTCGTACTTTCATACGCTGAAAGGGCTGCTTTGAAGTTAAAGAAAATTTTAGCGATAGCGCGTCAAAGCGAGGTTTCCCTGCGAGCCAACCAAGGATAGAGGTAATGCCAGCTTTGGGTGCACAGATCGTCCCGTTGATACCCTCTTTGGCGAGCAGTATGGTGCCGAGAGCTGCAGCATCATCGCAAAGCTTTTGCACCACCGATTGAAGTTCCTTGTAGTCCGGTAGACTGGTAAATTTATAGAGTGCAGCAACTACAAGTCTATCTTCGTTCGAGAAGTCGTGCGCCTTTGTTAACATATGCTCCATTTTAGCGATATGGTCTGTCATTGATCCAGCTTTTGGCCATAAACGGAAATAAATTGCATGTAATTTTTCGGTGCTAGCACACCCTAGCATCTAGCCCCTATTTTTCCAATAGGGCCATTATTTAGACAGTGCTTGACATGTCACGCGGTGGGCGCCTTCTGATTACCAGAGCTTGCGATTGGGGTAGATAAGTGGCTAGGATGTTGGCAACAGAGGAGCATTGGCGATGTTGAGCAATCTGATCCTTAGAGACGATAGTCTAAGTGTTGTTATTTCTGGCAGTGGTGCTGTTGATTTTGATTATTTCTGGCTACGCGACAATTCGCGTGATCCGATCAGCTTTGACAGCAGATCGCATCAGCGTGAGCTCTTCACCTGTGAGGTAGATGCTGATATAAGGCCAGATGAGGCAGGCCTCACGGCTGATGGTTTGGCGTTGCAGATTAAATGGCCAGATTTGGATGAGGCAGTTTTTTATACGGGTATGTTTCTCGAAAATTTTGCGGCGACGATCAACATCTTGGCAATGCCTGACCCCATAGTCTGGGATGTTGCTACCCTTGACCATAATATAGTCCAAATTTCTCACCGCGAGGTAATCGGGGATAATGGCATAAGAAAGTTGCTCGACATAATCTCTAGAAGTGGTTTCTCAGTTATCACCCAGACACCGCGCAACATGGACGCGGTGTTGGATGTGACTGATCGTATTGGATATGTCAGACATACTATTTTTGGTGGTTTGTGGGAGTTTGAGGCCAATGAAACTATGGCTGACTCTGCTTACACACCGAAAGAGTTACGCCCCCATACGGATGGCACATACTCTCATGACGCTCCAGGACTTCAGATGTTGTTGTGCGTAGATTATGAAGCAACGGGTGGTGCCTCAATAATGGTTGACGGGTTTCGCATCGCTTATGAGTTGAAAAAGACGGCGCCTGAAATCTATGCGGATCTATGCCGCATTGAGGTAACAGGCATCTACAAGGGTGATGGTGTGGTTCTGCGAGCGCAGCGCCCGATTTTAAGGACTGATAAAGAAGGCAATTTAGTGCAGGTCAGTTTCAACAATTACGACCGCGATACGGTAAAACTACCAAAAAATGAGATGCGCGCTCTGTACGCAGGAATTAGAGCATTTGATCTCTTAGCGAATGACCCAGCATTCCAGTGGCGCTATACTTTGCAACCAGGCGATATGTTGTTATTCGACAATTGGCGTGTTCTCCATGGACGCGCGCCCTTTCAAGGGCGGCGAAAGATGGCTGGCTCCTATATCAACCGCGAGGATTATGAGAGCGCTGTGCGCATAAATGGTCTCGCCTAATACAATCTCTGGTATGAGACGCCGCATATTGGTTTGCAATCTTCCATTAAGTTCAATTAGATAGCTTTTATTTGCCAAGTCCGGGGTCTGCGGCCCACACTTCTGAAATCCAATCCTGAATAAATTGGTTGCCGCCCAAATCTATGGTGGCGTTTCGTAGTTTGCCGGCTATTCCCGACAATGCCATTATTTTGCCGGAGATTTCTGCTTTTTGGGCAATTTTTGCAACAACACCGGAACGATGCTGGGCGTAGGCAGCGAAGGCATCCCCGACATTCACATGCTGGGTCAGTGACTGCATCAGGCACGCTGCGTCCTGCAGGCTCTGACCCGCTCCCTGCGCCAGATGTGGTGGCATTATATGCGCTGCGTCTCCCGCCAGTACGATCTTGCCGCGCCGCCAACATATGCTGACGCCCGAGCGGGGAAGAGGGGTAGCTACCCAGTCAAGCGTTGGATCAGCTAGCAGACAAATTGGTGAATTGCGTTTTAAAAAACGGGTTTGCCATTGCGAATAGCCAATAGTCTTGGGCATGGTGACAACAAAATTTGCGCTGGTGCCGACGGGGTAGTGAACAATATGAACTCCATCACCAAGCCAAAGATTGCTGGCTGGCTGTGAGAAGAAGTTAGGCAAGTCTGAAAGGTGGAGTGTCAAACGCAATGCAAGCTTGTCCGTCGCCAGTGAGGCCTTAATTACTGCATTGGACTCACCGGTAACATGCGACCGACCAAAACCGGC
>CACNSW010000008.1:40000-54070 GCA_902623185.1 uncultured SAR116 cluster alpha proteobacterium | reverse complement strand
ACGAAATTCCGGGGACATATAATGAGATGATCACCGCGGCCAAAGCCATTCGTGAAGCGGGCATTATGGAACACCCGATCGTGATGAACATGAAAACCGGATGGAATGTTGGTGAATCGTTCAACCTCGTGTTCCTGGCACATGGTGGCGAATTCTTCAAAGCTGGCACCGCCGAACCATCGGTTAACAGCGCAGCTGGTGTTGCCGCGCTAAATACGCTCAGGGAATTGGTTGAGTACGCGCACCCTGACCACCTGACACAGGCCTCGAATGAAACCCAGGCTATCTGGGAAGCTGGCGAAGCCGCATTAGGGATCATGTGGGGATCACGCGGGGCGCCGATCCTTGATGATGAGGGATCATCAGCCGAGGTCACGTCAAACACCGTATTGTCCTCTGCGCCATCAGTTGAGCCGGGGGGCATTCCGGGCGCTACACTCTGGTGGGACGGCTTCACAATCTCAAAAAATGTATCTGACGCAGAAGCGGAAGCAACATTCGCCGCCCTTGCTAGCGCTTTGAACTCAGATATGGTTGCTGCCCATAACGATGAAGCGGTTTGGTTGCTTGACGGCTTCAAGCCAGGTGCGGCCGCCGCAGGTGTTTCAGCAACAGCCCAAGGAGGAGCGGCTCCGTATCCGATGCTCCCCCAAATTGGACTTCTGCACAATGCGCTTGGAGCAGAACTGTCTGACTTCCTGAAAGGTGAAGAAAGTGCTGAAAAGGCACTGGCAGATGTTGAAGCGGCTTATGTCACAGCTGCTAAAGAAGCGGGTTTTCTTCAGTAGGCTAGCTCTGAAGGAAACTTGCGTGAGGGGGATCCCTGGAATCTCCCCTCACACCTTGTTTTTGTAAACTGGATTGCAAGCAGTGAAGCACCGCGCCTTCTTTTGGTTCATTCTACCAACCCTTGCGGCCATGACATTGTTCATTGCGCTGCCGATCGTTTCCGTATTTGTGCAATCCCTGTACGTGCAGCATGAACAGGTCTTGGTCATCTCGGAGAATTGTGGGCCGTTCGGCTGCAAACAATCCACCTCTGTGGATATTGCCGCGACCGAAAAACTCCGTGAAGAGGCGCCATTGGGTCAGTTCAACGGGTTGGGCACTTACTCTAACCGGTCCCATCTGGCATTTGCCGAAGTCGGTGCCGCATGGGCGACGTCGGACACAATCGATGCGTTCTGGGACGAGGTGGTTAATCTTCCTTTCTATGGCGCGCTGACTTTCACATTGACATACACAGCTGCGGTTACGCCGCTGGTTCTGTTGCTGGGTTTGGCGATAGCCATCGGGGTTAACAGTCTGCCAAGCATCTTTAAAGGGCCATCAATATTCGTCTCGCTCCTTCCATTCCTTGTTACGCCATTAGTGGGCTCCTTGATCCTTTTCTGGATGGTGGATAGTGATGGAGTGATCGGAGCAATCATTCAATTAATATTTGACGACCCAAACCTCAGCCTTAAAGCGTCAGCAGCATTGACATGGACCATGCTCATTCTGTACGGCGTCTGGCACACGCTGCCGTTCAGTTTCATTGTATTTTACGCAGGGCTTCAAACCGTGCCTTTGGAAACCTTGGAGGCTGCGCAGGTTGACGGTGCCACAAAATGGCAACGGACGATCTATGTAGTCGTGCCCCACCTTGTGCCACTGATTTCCTTCGTGACCCTCATGTTGCTAATGGATAATTTCCGCGTTTTTGAGCCCATTGTCAGCTTTTCCGCAGAAGCCCACGCAAGGTCGCTCAGCTGGATCATTTTCAACGACCTTCGAGAAAGTGGGAATCCGCTTTACGGATCCGCCGGGGCAACGTCAATGCTAACGATTCTTGGGGTGGTCTTTCTTTTGACACCGGTGCTGATCCGCACATGGCGGGATTTCAAGGGCGCAGGGCGTTGAGGGAGATGAGATGACAAAGCAAACAAAACGGCGTGTGACGTTTGGCAGAATAATTTCTCTCAGCCTTGTTTGCACCTGGCTTTGTCTGGCCGCCTTTCCATTTATCTGGACATTATGGGGCAGTTTCAAGGTCCAGTCTGATTTCTTCTCCAAAGCTGATTGGATGAACGCTCTTTGGGGAACAAACACGCTGGAACAAACTGGCAGTGCCTTTACTAGCTCCGGCTACCAAGGCGCATGGGTGATCGAAAAATTCTGGGAAAACTTTCTGAACACCGGGATTGTCGTGCTTTCCACAGTAGTCGTTTCTCTGACTTTCGGAACCCTTGGTGGCTATGCCCTGGCACGGTCAGGGTTTAGATATGCCTTCTGGATTTTAATGGCAGCACTTGTTTTTCGCGCCATGCCTCACATCACTCTGGTGTCTGGTTATCTATTACCATTCTTCGAATGGAATATTTGGGGGCACCTGCCGACCACTATCATTGTGCTCGTCGCGATCAACCAGCCATTCACTCTATGGATGCTTCATAGTTTCTTCCTGAACATACCAAAAGACATGGACGAAAGCGCAATGATTGACGGTTGCAGCCGGTTTCAAGCTTTTCGACTTGTCATCGTGCCCGTGATGTGGCCCGGAGTCATAACCACCGGACTTTTTAGTTTTCTTCTTGCCTATAACGACTTCGCTGTAACGGCAATGCTGCTTAGTGAAGAGAATGAAACCATCATACCCGCCATTAACAGCTTCCTCGGCACAACACAGGTTGAGGGCAAAGTGATGTATGCAGTCGCTGCTGTGGTTTCAGCGACGGCGCCACTTTTTGTGCTGATTCTTTTCTTTCAACGTCAGATTGTCAGCGGGCTAACCGCGGGCGCGGTAAAGGGATAATTGTTCTAGATGACTCATATAAAACCGGGAGAAGTTGCAAAACCTTTCATAGATCTCGTTGTGATCAAGGGATCAGATTTTGATTTGGCGGATGAGGCGTTTTGCACCCCAATGAGGCCATTGAAATCCAGTAACAATCTGTATTATTCCGATGGACCCGCGTAATGGAAGGGCATGCCAACAACCGCGCCCGTCTCGACGGCCTGCGCGCTGCCCAGTATGACTGGGACGAGACCGGCCTTCGTGCCGCGCTGGACGGGATCAGCGCGCCGGACGCGGTATTCAGGCTGGCACATCCCTTCGGGGATATGACCGGCCCGTCGGCTTTTCACGACAACGCTCTTGCCGTGCTGAAGGCGGCCTGGCCCGACATCGAACGCCGTGACTGGATTGTAATGGCCGGCGAGGACGAGAACGGTATTGAATGGGTCGGCTGCGGCGGGCATTTCGTCGGCACCTTTCTCAACCCGTTCCTCGAGATCCCGCCGACCGGCCATCTGGCGCATATGCGCTTTCACGAATTCTACCGTTTCGAAAATGGTCGGATCATAGAGATGCAGGCGCTCTGGGACATTCCCGAGGTGATGATGCAGGCAGGCGCCTGGCCGATGGTGCCGTCGCTGGGACGCGAATTCTGCATTCCCGGCCCGGCTTCAGGTGACGGTCTTATTCGCGAGGCGCGCGATCCGGCGCGCAGCGCGGCCAGCCAGCAGCTGATCATCGACATGCTGAACCATATGAAACGCCATCCGAGCCAGGGCGGGCCCGAGGTGATGGAGATGCCGCGCTTCTGGCATCCACGGATGAACTGGTACGGGCCGGCAGGCATCGGCACCGGACGCGGCATCGAGGGCTTCCGCAACTGGCACCAGATCCCGTTCCTGAACGGGATGCCCAATCGCGGCAGCAAGGTCGCCGAGATCACCTATCACTTCTTCGGTGACAATGATTACGCCGCCGTGACCGGCTGGCCGAACATGATCCAGACCATCAGCCATGACGGCTGGCTGGGCATCCCGCCGCTCGGCAAGGAAATCACCATGCGAAGCCTCGATTTCTGGCGGGGCGAGAACGGCCTGATCCGTGAGAACTGGGTGATGGTCGATCTGCTGCACATGTATGACCAGATCGGGATCGATGTGTTCGCGCGGCTTCGCGAGTTCAACAAGCGTCGTGTTATTGGTAATTAAAATTGCATATGGGCACCAATGATCCCCACTTATCCCGTGAAAAACGACAGCCATTTCAAGTGATCTCTATGCCTTGCTGATCACATGTTTATTCTGACGCGTCCTTTGTCGGGCCAGCCACACTCCTTAACCACCGAAAAAATCTTACTGAGCGCCCTTTTGCCTGACTCTCGGCTGATATCTCAAGCCAGTAACCATTTGGACCAACGACCGTTGTAGGAGAAATCTGTACGAGGCTACCTGCGTTCAACTCGTATTCAATCATGTTACGATCCACAATGCCGACACCAACCGAATTCTTGGCCGCTTGAATGGCAAGCTCAAGTGAAGCAAATTCCATGGACCCCTGCGTAGGTAAATCTGGATGATCAGGTTCTATCTCAAGCCAGTCTTGCCACAGGGGGAAGCGCTGCCCATTGTCAAAGACATGTAAGAGACAACTAGTGCGCATTGCCTCCCGATCTTCGAAGAGTTTGCGCGAGCAAACGGCAATATGCTGCTCAACCAGTAACTGTAGGTTTTCGGACCCAGCTGTCGGATGGGTGCCAAATTGAATGACACAATCCATCCGGATGCCAGGCCGAGCCATGGTATGAACCGCCAGTTCAATCTCTGGAAATTCATGAGGATAAGACGACAGCCGCCGTGTGAGCCAACGGGCTGCCAATGTTGGTGGCGCCAGAATGTTTAATTTCTGTTGCTGTGAAGAACCAGTCGCATCACTCACAGCATCGGCCATGAGGCCAAATGTCTCAAAAACCCTCTTGTGCAACGACTGGCCGGCAATGGTCAGAGATATACTGTTTCCAACGCGGTCAAAAAGTTTGAGATCAAGAGATTCCTCGAGGGATTTGATCTGCCGGCTGACGGCACTCTGTGTGACGCCGAGCTGGCTAGCTGCTTCTGTAAAGCTCAAACATTTCCCGACGACTGAAAATGTACGCAGCGAAGTGAGGCTGGGCAGACTTTTCATATTTCGCGAGCCTTGGACCATTGAAATTCCAGATATACCGAACCGTAATTCGTGGTGGCGCATGAGTCATGAAAAAAATGAATGACCCCTCTAATTTGTCATTGGCGAGACGTCCTTAATTTCTAGACAATTTGTCTCCTGAATGGGTGCCGTGGAGGTGAAGCAATTGCCAAACTCGCACGTTCAGTTTTGCCAAGACAATGCAGGCGCCATCTCATGATTGCTGATCAACCAATCCCAAAAGCACGCGGACGTCGTCGGAGCCGTCGGGGTGAAGGAATGCAAGCGCCGGCAATCATGCAGCGTCCGTTTGCGCAACTCACACGCCCATATCCGGCTGTTGAACGCATTTCCGATGACCAGATAGAACATATACACCACGCGTCCTTGGAATTGCTTTCCAAAACCGGTTTGGATGTGCTGCATGAAGACGCCCGCGCCATCATGAAAATGGCTGGAGCTGATGTCAAAGAAGGTGACGTACGGGTGCGCTTTGATCCCGATCTGATCAACGGCGCTATCGAAACTGTTCCGTCAGAATTCACTCTTCATGCGCGTAACGAGAAACACAACGTAAACATGGGGGGAGACAATGTTGCGTTTGCCATGATGGCAAGTGCACCGAATTGTTCGGACATCGATAATGGTCGCCGCGCTGGCAACCAAAAGGACTTTCAGAACTTCCTACGATTGGCCCAAACACACAATATTTTGCATATGACGGGGGGGTACCCCGTAGAGCCCGTCGATATTCATGCGTCTGTCCGCCATCTGGATTGTATCCACGATTACATCACATTTACCGACAAGGCATATTGCATCTACTCGCTTGGCGAGGAACGTGTTGCCGATGCGATTGAGATGACCCGGATTGCACATGGTTTGTCGCGAGATCAAATGCGTGATCAAGCCTGCATGTTTTCGATTATCAATACAAATTCTCCACTGCAGCTGGATATTCCGATGATGCAGGGAGTGATGGCATTGTCTGAGATGGGGCAGCCGGTCGTAATAACCCCCTTCACGCTGGCTGGCGCAATGGCACCGGTTACGA
Organism: uncultured SAR116 cluster alpha proteobacterium; assembly: GCA_902623185.1. Taxonomy (GTDB): domain Bacteria; phylum Pseudomonadota; class Alphaproteobacteria; order Puniceispirillales; family Puniceispirillaceae; genus MED-G116. Next base: position 48,059 of record CACNSW010000008.1, on the reverse strand, counting down.
TTGCCGGGGCGGTAACACTCCAGAATGCCGAGGCTCTCGCAGGCATAGCCTTTACACAGATGGTACGCCCGGGTGCGCCTGTGATGTATGGCGGCTTCACATCTAATGTTGATATGAGGACCGGCTCGCCAGCGTTCGGCACACCAGAATACATGCAGGCACAGCATGTTGGAGGGCAGTTGGCGCGGCGATACAGCATTCCATATCGCTCTTCGAATGTGTGCGCTGCCAATACGGTGGACTCACAAGCAGCATATGAGGCGGTTTTCTCGCTTTGGGGAGCAATCAACGGCGGCGCCAATATGGTCATGCACGGTGCGGGTTGGCTAGAAGGCGGCCTATGTTGTTCGTATGAGAAGGTGATGCTTGATATTGATCTGCTGCAGATGGTCTCGGAATTCCTTCAGCCAGTTTCGACCAGCTCGGACGACCTCGCGCTAGATGCAATCGAGGAGGTTGGGCCAGCAGGCCATTTCTTTGGCACTGAACACACTCAGGAGCGTTACCGCGATGCCTTTTATTCACCAATTCTGAGTGACTGGCGCAATTTTGAAACCTGGCAGGAAGGCGGATCGCCAATCGCAATCGAACGTGCGAATGCCGAATGGAAAAGCCGCCTTGCTGCCTATGAGCCGCCACCGCTGGACCCCGTAATTCGGGAAGAACTTGAAGCCTTTGTCGCCAAGCGCAAGGCCGGGGGTGGCGCAGCCACTGACTTCTGACCTTCAAAAAGACTCCAACCGATACATCGTGAAAGATCACTAATGCCGACGATTCAGATTGATACGACCAAAGGCGCAAAGAAACTGCCGACACATGCCAAAGTCGTTGTTGTCGGAGGTGGGGTGGTTGGGTGCTCAATCCTGTTCCATCTGGCCAAGTTCGGCTGGAAAGATGCTGTGCTGCTGGAACGGGACGAGCTGACTTCTGGTTCTTCGTGGCATGCGGCCGGTGGCATTCATACCATCAGTTCGGATCCGAACATCTCACGTCTGCAATCCTACACGATCAATCTTTATAAAGAGATCGAAGAGCTATCCGGCCAGTCCGTCGGCCTGCATCAGACCGGTGGCTTTTATGCCGCCTCCACCAAGGAATGGTATGATTACCTGAAGGGTGAGCGCTCAAAAGCGCGCTACATGAGGCTGGATCAGGAATTCATTTCGCCCAAGGAATTGGCCGAGCGTCACCCTTTGATCGATCCGGACCACTATCATGCGGTACTGTGGGACGCACAGGACGGCCATCTAGACCCGTCCGGCACGACTTATGCGTTTGCCAAGGCGGCAAGGGCGCATGGCGCTCAGTATTTCACCCATTGTGGCGCGACTGCTATGACGCAGCGCCCCGACGGCAGCTGGGACATTGTCACGCCGAAAGGTTCGATCAATGCAGAGCATGTGGTCAATTGCGGTGGTCTGTGGGCGCGCGAGGTCGGTCACATGGCTGGCATTAACCTGCCCGTTCAACCGATGGAGCACCACTATCTGATCACCGAGCCTATGGACGAAGTTGTGAACTTCGGTCAGCAGTTGCCGCACGGCATCGATTTTGAGGCCAACGTGTACTGCCGCCAGGAAGGTCAGGGCATGTTGCTTGGCACCTATGAGGCTAAGGCAACCCCTTGGAAGGTCGGCGGAACTCCATGGGACTTCGGGCACGAATTGCTGCCGCCGGATCTAGATCGCGTGGCTGATCGCCTTGAAATCGCTTTCGAGCGTCTTCCTGCCATGGCCAATGCCGGGATCAAGGATGTGATCAACGGTCCCTTTACCTTTGGCCCGGATGGCAATCCGCTAATCGGTCCTGTTCCAGGCATGCAGAACTACTGGGTAGCCGTCGGCGTCATGGCGGGCTTTTGCCAGGGCGGCGGCGTGGGCCTGACCCTTGCGGAATGGATGATCGACGGGGAGCCATCCATTGATGTCTGGGCGATGGATGTCGCGCGTTTTGGTGAGTTCGCGACACCTGACTGGGGCTCGATCAAATCGTCGGAAAACTACGAACGCCGGTTCGTGATGACCTTCCCGAATGAAACCCTGCCCAAAGGCCGTAAGCAAAAGACGACCGCGCTCTATGATCGTATGATCGCCAAAGGCGCGGTGATGGATCAAAGCTTCGGTCTCGAACACGTGCTCTGGTTTGGGGATAGCCCGGACGACGCGCATGAAGTTCCAACCTTTGAGCGCAACCGGTCGCATGACTATGTCGGGCGGGAAATCAAGGCCGTGCGTGAAGCAGTTGGTGGCATCGAGATCGCCAACTTCGCCAAGCACGAATTCAAGGGCGCGGGTGCGCGCGATTTCCTAAACCACATTCTTGCGGGATACGTGCCCAAGCCTGGCCGCTTGACGCTGACACCGATGCTGACGCCCAAGGGCAAGCTTTACGGCGATCTGACGGTGGCTTGCCTCGCCGAGGATCATTTCATGCTGTTTGGGTCGGGGGTCATGCAAGAGGCGCACCGCCGCTGGTTCGAAAAAGACCTGCCCGCAGGCATTGCCTACGTCAATGCTTCGGACGACTGGCACGGCATCGCCTTGTCCGGCCCGAAATCGCGGGAGCTGCTTGCCCGGATCACACGCGACGATGTTTCCGCCGAAGCCTTCAAGTTCCGCGACGTACGGCAGACGTTCGTCGGTGGTGTGCCGGTAATTATCAACCGGATCAGTTTCTCCGGCGAGCTGGGTTATGAGATCTACTGCAAGCCGCAATACTTGATACGCCTTGCTGACGCCATCGAAGAAGCCGGTGCGGATCTGGGCTTTCGCTGGTATGGCGCGCGTGCGCTGCTGTCGATGCGGCTTGAAAAGGGTTGGGGTGTATGGACGATGGAATACCGCCCAGATTTCAACGCGGTCGAATCTGGGATGGATGTCTTCATCAACTGGAAGAAGGATTTCATCGGAAAGGAAGCCACGTTGACGGCGCGCAATGAGGGCGTTTCGCAGAAACTGTTGACGATGGTCATCGACACTAACGGGATTGACGTCGCCCATGACGAGGCGATTCTGAAAGATGGCACGCCGGTCGGCTACGTCAGTTCGGGAGGCTATGCGCACCATGTCGGCCAGTCGATGGCGATGGGCTATGTTGCCACCGAATTCGCGGCCCCCGGAACCACGCTCCAAGTGGAAATTCTAGGCAGATTCTACGATGCGGAAGTCCTGTCCGGACCAATTTACGACGCCAACGGCGTCTATATGCGTTCCTAATTTGGAATGAGGGACATGGGACGTCGACGGGATAATGAAGGAAATCTCAGATTGTGCATACGGAGATGAAAACAAATGAATGTTCATTATAGCGACAATCGCAAGATTGACCCAAGCCAGGGCACACGCCTTGGCGACGGGACGGAGAATGACGGCAACCGTGTCGAGATCGGGCCAACCGCACTTGCCCATGCCGAATGGCGCGAGGCAGGGCTGGCGTTGCCCGACTTGGCCGAAATGCGCAAGGCCCGCCACAAACGCCTAACCGATGCCATCGTGGCGCGCGGCTATGGGGGCCTTTTGATGTTCGATCCCCTGAACATCCGCTACGCGACCGACACCACGAACATGCAGCTGTGGAACACCCACAATCCGTTCCGGGCCTGCCTGCTTTGTGCCGATGGCTATATGGTGCTTTGGGACTACAAGAACGCGCCTTTCCTTGCGGAATTCAATCCGCTGGTGCGCGAAAGCCGTTCTGGTGCAGATATGTTTTATTTTGCCCGTGGTGACCGGATCGGCCCAGCGGCCGATGCCTTTGCTGCCGAGGTTGCGGACCTTCTTTCCCGTCACGCGCCGGGCCATCGACAGATCGCCATCGACAAGATTCAGCCGGCAGGTCTGGACGCGATCCGCCGCACGGGCCTGCAGTACCGCGATGGCGAGGAAGTCACCGAACGCACGCGGGGCATCAAGACAGAGCACGAGCTGAGCGCAATGCGCTGCGCCATCCATTCCTGTGAGCGCGCCATGGCCGTCATGGAGGACTTCGCGCGTACCGAAATCCCCAACGGCGGCGTGACCGAGGACGATGTCTGGGCTGTGCTCCATGCCGAGAACATCAAGCGTGGCGGCGAGTGGATCGAAACGCGGCTGCTTACCTCCGGCCAGCGCACAAACCCATGGTTTCAGGAATGCGGGCCACGGGTAATCTCAGAGGGTGAAATTCTCGCCTTCGACACCGATCTGATCGGCCCCTATGGTATCTGTGCGGACCTTAGCCGCACGTGGTGGATCGGTGACGATCTGGCCCCGGCACATATGCGCGAAAGCTATGCCGAGGCTGTAGAGCACATTCGCTATAACACCGCACTCCTGCGGCCGGGCCTTCATATGGAAGACCTGACGCGGTCGCTGCATATCCTTCAGGACAAGTATGATGCACTCAAATACTCTTCTCCGATGCATGGTGTTGGCATGTGCGACGAGTGGCCCCTGATCGCCTATCCAGACCGACTGGTGGACAATGCCTTTGACGCCGTTCTCGAACCCGGCCTAACGCTGTGCGTCGAGGCGCTGGTGGGAGAGGTTGGCGGCGATCACATGGTCAAGCTGGAAGATCAGGGCGTCCTTACGGAAGATGGCTTCGAAACGATGTCGGTCTATCCGTGGGACGAACGTCTGTTTCCAGGTGGCTAAGCCGACGCCCCCAAAACGTAGGGATTCGAAACATGCGATACATATCGACACGCGGACATGCGACGGCGCTTTCCTTCAACGAGGCGCTGCTGGTGGGGCTGGCCAGTGACGGCGGGCTCTACGTGCCCGCGGCGTGGCCGAAACTGAGCTTCGGTGAGATTAGGTCGTTTCGAGGCAAGCCCTACGCAGAGGTGGCTTTTGCGGTGATGTCGCCCTTTGTGGGCGGAGAGATTGACGATGTCGATTTGCAGCAGATGATCGAAGAGGCCTACGCGACTTTCCATCATCCAGCAGTGACACCTTTGGTGCAAATGGGGCCGAACGACTGGTTGCTGGAATTGTATCATGGACCCACCCTCGCGTTTAAAGATCTTGCAATGCAAATCCTTGCACGTCTCATGGATCATGTACTGACCGAACGCGGAGAACGCATAATGATCGCAGGGGCAACATCTGGTGACACAGGAGGTGCAGCCCTTGAAGCATTCAAAACTTGTGATGGCATCGAAACATTTTTTATGTTTCCCGATGGCAAAGTGTCTGATTTTCAGCGACGGCAGATGACCACGGTGGGGGCTGATAACTGCCATGCACTGGCAATCGATGGCAGCTTCGATGACTGTCAGACGATGGTGAAAGACATGTTTGCGAACCAGGCCTTTGCTAGCAGGGTCAAATTGTCGGCGGTCAACTCAATCAACTGGGGGCGGGTGATGGCGCAGGTCGTGTACTATTTCACGGCCGCAACTGCGCTCGGCGCACCGGAGCAAAAAGTAAGCTTCACCGTGCCCACTGGAAATTTCGGCGACATATATGCTGGCTATGTTGCCAAGCAAATGGGCCTACCGATCGACCGATTGGTGATCGCGACCAATGAAAACGATATTCTTGCCCGGACCCTGGCGACAGGCAATGATAAGCTTGGGTCGGTCAAAGCAACGATCACGCCTTCGATGGACATTCAGATATCATCAAACTTTGAGCGTTTGCTGTTTGAGGCCGCAGGGCGGGACCCGACTATAGTGCGTGATCTGATGGCAGCATTGAAGCACGATCACAATTACAGCCTGCCAGATGAGATGATCAAGTTTATCCGCGACAGTTTTGACGCTGGTGCAGTGTCTGAAGTTGAAACGGTAGACGAAGTCGCGCGCATTTTCAGGGATACGGGTTATATTGCAGACCCGCACACCGCGATTGCCGTAAAGGTCGCGCACGATTATGCCGATCCGGAGGTGCCGATGGTAACGCTCTCAACCGCGCACCCCGCAAAATTCCCCGACACGGTGCATGACGCAACCGGAAAAACAGCACACCCTCCGGTTTGGGGTGACATTCCCAGAGAACGTTCCGAATCCGTTGCTTATCTTGCGAACGACCGAGCCTGCGTCGAAGAGTATATGCTTAAGCACTCGCGCCTCGGGCTTGAGGCTTACCAAAGCCACACAGCTTAGGGATTGCAGCTATGACTAAAAGGTTCTTGACCCATCTGAACTCCGAACTCGAAGAGCTCAAGAACACCGGGCTCTACAAATCCGAGAGGATAATAGCATCCAAGCAGGCCGGAACCGTCGCACTTGAGAGCGGTCGGGAAGTAATTAATCTTTGTGCGAACAACTACCTTGGACTATCCGACAACGCCGAGTTGATTGAGGCTGGACGAGATGCTCTGTCGCGATATGGCTATGGCATGTCTTCAGTACGGTTCATTTGCGGCACACAAGAAGAGCACACCGAACTAGAATTTCGGATGTCCAGTTTTCTCGGCTTCGAGGATGCGATCCTTTATTCCAGCTGTTTCGACGCCAATGCCGGACTGTTCGAGACCCTTCTGGGGCCTGAGGATGCGATCATCTCGGATGCGCTCAACCATGCTTCGATTATTGATGGCGTGCGTCTTTGCAAGGCCATGCGATACCGCTACGCCAATTCCGACATGGCCGATTTGGAACTACAGCTTCAGGCCGCTACTGAGGCCGGTGCACGCTTCAAACTGATCGCCACTGACGGCGTCTTTTCCATGGATGGTTACATTGCGCGATTGTCAGAAATCTGCGACCTGGCAGATCAGTATGACGCGATGGTCATGGTTGATGACAGTCATGCTGTGGGTTTCCTAGGGGCAAAAGGCCGTGGCTCTATTGAACATTGCGGTGTCATAGGACGAGTGGATATCGTCACAGGTACACTGGGCAAAGCACTGGGCGGCGCCTCGGGCGGCTATACATGCGGGAAGCGTGAGGTCGTCGATTGGCTGAGGCAACGTTCGCGCCCCTACCTTTTTTCCAACACGTTGGCCCCGGTGATTGCTGCAACGACACTCAAAGTGATCGACATGCTGGAAGCCTCGACCGAGCGCCGTGACCGATTGATGGACAATGCATCGCATTTCCGCGCACGCATGGTTGACGCTGGCTTTGACCTTTTGCCTGGTGAACACCCGATCATACCGGTGATGCTGTGCGACCCCAAGCTTGCGCAGGACATGGCGGCGCGACTTGATGCGAAAGGCGTATTCGTCGTGCCATTTTCTTTCCCAGTTGTTCCACGCGGGCAAGACCGAATCCGCACTCAAATGTCAGCCGCCCATAGTCGCGCGAAACTTGACCACGCGATTGATGCTTTTGTCGACGTCGGCCGGGACATAGGGGTCATCCAATGACCAATCAGATGAAAGCACTGGTCAAAGCCCGTGCCGAAGAAGGGCTATGGATGGAACGGGTACCCGTACCCGAACCTGGCTCCGACGAGGTTTTAGTCAAGGTGCGTAAATCCGCGATCTGCGGAACAGATGTGCATATTTGGAAATGGGATGAGTGGTCGGCCAAGACCGTGCCTCTTCCGATGGTTGTGGGCCACGAATTCTGTGGCGAGATCGTCGATCGCGGCAAGGCGGCAACGAAATTTCGCATTGGTCAACGCGTTTCAGGCGAAGGTCATATAGTCTGCGGAACCTGCCGGAATTGCCGCGCTGGACGAGGACATTTGTGCCGTAATACTTTAGGGGTCGGCGTTAATCGCCCTGGTTCATTTGCTGAGTATCTCTGCATCCCTGAATCTAACATTGTTCCGATCCCGGACGACATACCAGATGAAATAGCAGCTATCTTCGATCCTTTCGGCAACGCGGTACACACTGCGCTCAGCTTTGACCTCGTCGGCGAGGACGTGCTGGTGACGGGCGCGGGACCCATAGGAATTATGGGCGCACTGGTAGCGCAAAGAGCCGGTGCAAGAAAAGTCGTCATTACTGACATCAGTCCGTATCGGATCAGTCTGGCGCGTAAATTGGGCGTACAACATGTGGCTAATGCGGCCGAGCAGGATCTCCGCGACGTGATGGCCGATCTTGGCATGACAGAAGGATTCGATATTGGTTTGGAAATGTCTGGTGCCGCCCCGGCAATGCGGGACATGATCGACAA